>JAYVXL010000167.1:0-2360 GCA_043785185.1 Myxococcales bacterium | reverse complement strand
GGGAGAAGACGACCTCCTCGACGATCGCGCGGCACACCTCGTCGCCGGCGATCGACACGCCGTCCTGGAACAGCTTCTTGATGGAGAGGCTGGTGCCCGCCCCCGCCATCTTGTCCTCGTACTCGGCGATCATCACGTCGCTCGTGCCGCCGCCGATGTCGACCGACGCGATGCGCACCGAGCCGGGGCGCTGTCCGTAGACGCTGACGAAGTCCTCCATGCTCCCGCTGTAGCTCTGCGAGACCTCCTGGAAGACGTAGACCATCTGCGCGGCGAGGGCCTCGTCGACGAAGAGAAAATCCTCGTACCGGCCGCCCCCCGCCGCGCCGCCGTCGGCGGTCCAGTTGGGCTGGTGCTCCGGGCGAATGTTCAGGATGTACGACGCGAGGATGACCGCGTTGCGGACGAGGGCCTCGTAGACGTCCTTCTCCTCCTTGCGCATCGCCGACGGGAACGTGAAGGCGACGTGCTTGAGCACGCGCCCGTTCTGCTCCTTGCCCTGAAACGCGCGGTACGTGGGCGAGTTCACCTGCGCGTACGCCTGCGCGAGGATCTCGGCGACCGCGAAGAGCATGACCGTGCGCGGCGCGTAGCGCGGGTCCGCCGGGACGGCGGGGCCGTCCTGCCGGAGCATCAGGCCGCCGTGCTCTTCGGGGACGTACTTGAGGAGGCGCCCGAAGACCGGCTTGTACTCGGCGTCCTGCTTCGCGGCGAAGTACCAGCGGTCGTCGGTCTGGCGGTGATCCCAGAGGTAGCGCTTGGGGCCCGAGAGCGTGCACTGGTAGCGGTGCGGCGTCTCGAGCGCGCGATCGAGCGCTTCGCGCCCCATGCGGACGACGGACGGCGACGCGAACGACTCGCCTACCGCGACGGGAAAGACCGACTTGTCGAACGCGCTCGGGAGGAACGTGACGCGCGAGTCGAACGTCTCTTCGTGCACGAGGAACGGGTTGGTCGACGAGCGCATCTCGAGCGGGATGGCGAACATCCCCTTCTCGCGCGCCTCGCAGAGCACCGCGGTCGAGCGCGAGTTGCCGAAGTCGACGACGAGCGAGACCGGGATCTGCGGGCGCGACTCGAGCGTGACGAGCTGCAGGCGTGGCAGGAGCGGGCCGAGCGCCTCGAGCAGCGCGGCGAGCTTGAAGAGCGCCTTCTCGATGCCCGTCTTCTCGAGCTTGCGAACGAGCTCGCGTGTCTCCGGCAGATCGAGGAACGGCGCATGCTCCGCGCGGTCCAGCGGACGGAACGGGCGGCCCTCGTCGACCGTCGGATCGAGGTGACGCGCGGCCCCAGCGTTCGCCGCGGCGGCGCCCGGCTCGGCGAACGTGTCGACGGCGAGCATCGCGCGCACGCCGGCGTCCGTCCCCGCGAGGAACACCTGCACGGCGTACGGGCACGAGAGCTGGTACGGAACCGGCAGCCAGCGGTTCATCAGCTCCGGCAGGTGCTCGACGGCGCTGACCTCGACGTCGGGCTCCTCGCCCGCGGCGGCGCGGCGCACGCTGAAGGTCTCGGCGCCGCCGCGCGGATTCGGGTCCTTGACGACCATGAACCCGCTGACGACGTCGGGGAGACCGGCGGGGAGCGGGACCTCGTGGAAGACGAGGCCGGTGTTGAAGAACAGCTCGAGGACGACGCGTGACGCCGCCGCGGGCCCGCCCGCTCCCTGGCCCGCGCGCTCGCCGGACGCGCCCGGCGCGCTGGGACCATCACCGTTGAGGGAGACCTTGCGCTTCACCATGCGGCAGCAAGGGTGACGCTACACCGTTTCCCGCCCCTCGTCCCCCTCGCGCGCGCCTACGGCCAGGTGACGTCGACGGCGGTGAACCCGCTGTCTTTCGTGCCGTTGCCCAGCTGGCCGAAGCCGTTCGAGCCCCAGCACTTGATCTTGTTGTTCGCGAGGAGCGCGCACGAGTGGCTGTCGCCGACGGCGATCGCGGTGGCGCCGGCGGCGGCGGCGACCTTCGCGGGCAGACCCGAGTTGGAGGCGCCGGTGTCGCGCCCGAGCTCGCCCGAGATGTTGGCGCCCCAGCACCACACGTCGGTGCCGGCGAGCGCGCACGAGTGCGTGCCGCCGACCGCGAGCTGGGTCACGTTCGTCGGGAGGGCCGTCGGCGCGGTCGGCGTCCTGCCGTCGGCGGCGTTGTTGCCGAGCACGGAGTAAAAAGGGCTGCCCCAGCAGAGGACGGTGCCGCCGGCGAGCGCGCATTTGTGGAGCGAGCCGACGCCGATCGCGGTGGCGCCGCTCACGCCGGCGACCTTCGTCGGAGGATTGCCGCCGGAGCCGCCCCAGCAGCTCACCGCGCCGCCGGCGACCGCGCACGCTTCGTTGCCCGCGGCGCCGACCGCGGTGACGCCGG
>JAYVXL010000166.1:0-2360 GCA_043785185.1 Myxococcales bacterium | reverse complement strand
AGACGCGCACCGGCACGCCGATGGGCACGCCGTATTACATGTCCCCGGAGCAGTGCCGCGGACGCAACGTCGATCACCGGACCGACGTCTACTCCTTCGGCATCATGCTGCACCAGGTCCTCGCCGGGAGCGTGCCGTTCGACGGGGACGACATCATGGATCTGCTCATCAAGCAGAGCACGGTGGCCGCGCCGCCGCTGTCGACGGTGGTGACGGACCTCCCGCCGTCGCTCGACGCGCCGATCCTCGCGATGCTCGAGAAGGACCCGGCGAAGCGCCCGCCGTCGGTCGGTGGCGCGATGGAGGCGTTCATCGGCGCGGCGCGGGACGCGGGCTTCGCCGTCGGCGCGGCGTACGTGCGCCCGCCGTCGCTCGGCGGCGCCGGCGCGGCCGGAAACCTGCCCAGCACGTCGCGGCCGAACATCACGCCGGGGTCGGGCGCGCACGTCTCGCGCGCGGCCACGGCGCCGAAGGTCCAGACGTTCCAAGGCGCCGGCTTCGACGTCGCCGCGCCGCCGCGGAAGCGGACCGCGCTCTACATCCTCGCGCCCGTGGCGCTGCTCGCCGGGCTCGGCATCGGCATTTTCCTGCTGTCGCCGAGCAAGAAACCGCCGAACGGCGGCGGCGTGGCGGAAGGGGCGATCGGGCTGCCGTCGGCCACGCCGAGCGCCCCCGCGTCGGTCGCGCTCACGCCGACGGTGAGCGCGCCGAAGCCGCCGGCGGACGTGCTCGTCACCGTGAAGGCCGTCCCCGAGCACGCCGCGATTTTTCTCGGTGAGGAGGCGATCGGCGTCGCGCCTGGCCCGATCAAGCTGCGGCGCGGGACGGACAAGGTGACGTTGACGGTGAAGGCCGCCGGCTACACCCCGCTCGAGGTCGCGGTCGAACCGAGCGCCGACGTCTCCGTCGATGCCAAGCTCGCGAAGGCGAAGGCCGCCGGCGGCGCGGGCAGCGGCGCCGGCAAGAAGGCCGGGGGCAGCTCCTCGGGCGAGCTCGAAGATCCCTTCGCCCCGCCGAAGAAGTAACACGCTGCTCTTAACTCAAAGGTGGTCCGCAAAGGTGGTCATGCGAACGAAGGTCTTTTCTTGGATCGCGGTGGTGGGCTCCGTCGTGGTGGCCTGCTCGAGCTTGCCGGACATTCCGCGCGGCACGTGCGGCAACCACGTGCTCGAGGCGAACGAGGACTGCGACACGAGCCTCGTCAGCGCGAGCGGCGCCGTCTGTCGCCCGCCGACGAGCGCCGCCGGCGCGTGCCGCTTCGACTGCACGCGCTCGGCGGAGGGGACGCGCCCGCCGTGCCCGTCGGGGTGGGGTTGCAGCGCCGTCGACGGCATCTGCCGCACGGCGTCCGGAAGGTTTGCGCCCTCGGGGACGCGCGTGCCGAGCGCGGCGCTCGGCATCATGTCGGCCGACTACGACGCCGACGGCATCGCCGACCTGCGCGAGACCTCGAGCAACGACGTCCGCGTCCGCTACGGCGATCCCTCGGGCGTCATGACGCAGGTGTTCCAGATGTCGACGCCCGGCGCGCACCCGGCGGCGGGGCCGCTCAGCAACGACCCGCAGCTCGATCTCGCGATGGTGTCGCGCGGCGGCGTCGCGCTCTGGCGCGGCGGAACGGACCGCACGTTCGCGCCGACGGCCGCGCAGTCGCTCGGCCTCGCTCCGACCCCGACCGCCGCGTTCGTCTTCGCCGACGTGCTGCGCGCCGATCCGGGCCTCGAGGTCGTCACGCTCGTGGGGAACACGTTCAGCGTGCGCGCCGGCTTCGAGATCGACAGCACGAGAGTCCAGCCGCTCTTCCCCACCATCGGCCAGACCGCGGCGGATCTGGTCGGACCGCTCGTCGCGGCGCGCCTCAACGAGGACCCGGTCCTAGCCCCGTGTGACGAGATCCTCTACGCGTTCAAGAACTCGCCGACGGTGAACATCTTCCAGCCGTGCACGGGCGACGTGCCGAACACGACGCCGCCCCTCGCCAAGCCGCCGGGCGCGTTCACGCTGCCGGTGAACGTTCGCAACTTTTTCGCGCGCGATTTGAACGGGGACGGGCACCTCGACCTCGCCGTCATCGGCGACGAGGGCGGGCTCTTCATCGGCGTCGGCAACGGCGACGGGACGATGAAGCCCGCCTTCCCGATCCCCGCCACGTTCGATCTCAAGCTCGTGCCGCTCGACGTCGCGTTCATCACGAACGACGATCTGGCCGATCTGGTCGCCAGCACCGGCATCTTGCTGAACGTCCCCGGCCCGGGCGCGCCGCCGCGGCCCACGGGCGACGGCGGCAGCGACGCCGGCGCGACGCCGCCCGGCGATGCGGGACGCGAGACGACGGTGATCCCGGCGCCGCCCGGCGTCGT
>JAYVXL010000165.1:0-7874 GCA_043785185.1 Myxococcales bacterium | reverse complement strand
TGCTCTTCGTGTCGGCGGGGTACGCGAAGATGCCGCCCTTCAGCAGCGTCCGGTGCGCGTCGGCGACGAGCGAGCCGACGTAGCGGTGCCCGTAGGGCCGCCCCGTCTGCTTGTCCTCTTCCTTGATGAACTGGTTCCACTTCTGGACTTGCGGCGTCCAGCGCGCGTAGTTGCCCTCGTTGATCGAGTAGCCGTTGCCGCGCAGCGGGCAGCGGATGTTCGGCGTCGAGAGGAAGAACTCGCCGACGTTCGGATCGAGCGTGAACGCGTGCACTCCGTGGCCGGTCGACAGCACGAAGACCGTGCTCGGCCCGTAGACCGTGTAGCCCGCGCACACGATCTCGTGGCCGGGCCGGAGCGCGTCAAGGGCGGTGACGTCGCCCTTCGGCGAGGAGCGCCGGAGCATCGCGAAGATGGTGCCGATGCCGACGTTGGTGTCGATGTTGCTCGAGCCGTCGAGCGGGTCGAAGAGGACGACGTATTTCCCGCGCGACTCGGTGAGGCGCGCCTCGTCGAGCTCCTCGCTCGCGAGGATGCCGCAGTGGCCGCTGCGCTCGAGTACGTTGATGAGCACGTCGTTGGCGAAGGCGTCGAGCTTCTGCACCGCTTCGCCCTGTACGTTCACTTCGCCCGTGTAGCCGAGCATCCCCGCGAGGCCGGCCGAGCGGACGCGCGAGTTGATGATGCGCACGGCGAGCGAGATGTGGTTGAGGAGCGAGGTAAACTCGCCGGTCGCGCCGGGCGCCGCGTGCATGCCGTGGAGGACGTGCTCGCGGAGGGTGGTGCCCACGACGGCGGGCGGGAAACTTCGGGGGGAGACGTTGCTCTCGGCCATGGCTCTCGGGGTTGTGCCGCGGAGTGCGTGGAGGGACAAGCGGCAAAACGTAACGCACAAATGCGTTACGCGTACCGTGGGCGCCTTGCCTCGGCCCCCAAAGCCGCTACCCTCGCCTCCTTCGCACGCCATCCACGAAGGAGCCACGCGATGCCGCTGACCGATCGCACGAAGCAGATCCTCTCCTGGTACGGGTCCGACAACCCCGGCACCAAGGCGAACCTCGCCCGCCTCTTGAACCACGGCACGCTCGCCGGGACGGGCAAGCTCGTCATCCTCCCCGTCGACCAGGGCTTCGAGCACGGCCCCGCGCGCTCCTTCGCGCCGAACCCCGACGCGTACGACCCCGACTACCACGCGCAGCTCGCGGTCGACTCCGGGTGCAACGCGTACGCCGCGCCGCTCGGCTTCATCGAGGCGGTCGCCGACCGCTTCGCGACGCAGATCCCGCTCATCCTGAAGCTGAACAACTCCGACACGCTCGCCAAGATCGAGCAGCCGTGCAGCGCGGTCACCGGAAGCGTGAAGGACGCGATCCGCCTCGGCTGCACCGCCATCGGCTACACGATTTACCCCGGCTCGGGGCAGCGCAACCGCATGTACGAAGACCTCCGCGAGCTCATCGCCGAGGGCAAGGCGCACGGCATCCCGACGGTGCTGTGGGCGTACCCTCGCGGCGCGGGCGTCTCGAAGGACGGCGAGACGGCCACCGACGTCGCCGCCTACGCCGCGCAAATCAGCGCGCAGCTGGGCGCGCACGTCATCAAGATCAAGCCGCCGAAGGAGTTCATCGAGCAGGCCGAGGCGAAGAAGGTCTTCGAGAAATACAACATCCCCATCAAGAGCCTCGCCGACCGCGTGCGCCACTGCGTGCAGAGCGCGTTCAACGGCAAGCGCATCGTCATCTTCTCCGGCGGCGAGGCGAAGGACACGCCGGCCGTGCTCGAGGAGGTCAAGGGCCTCGCGGCCGGCGGCGCGTTCGGGTCGATCATGGGACGCAACGCGTTCCAGCGCCCGCGCGCCGAGGCGCTCAAGCTGCTCGCGGACGTGCAGGCGATTTTCAAGAACGCCTGACGGCGGGGCATCACCTCGCGCGCCTCGCGTGCTTCGTTGGCCCGGCGCGGTGCTACCCTTCGGGTGTGCGCGCCGGGCTCGTCTTTTTGTCGCTGCTCGCAGCGGCGTGCGCGCCCGCCGCCGCGGCGCCGGCCGTGCCGCACGCGCAGCTCGCGGCCTCGCCCGGCGAGCCGACGACCGCGCGCCGGCCGCTCACGCGCAAGACCAAGCTCCACTACGAGCTGAACGGGCGCGCCTTCCCGCTCCCGGTCGTCCACGGCACGGTGATGGGCCACCCGACATGGATGCTCGTCGACACTGGCGCGAACTCGCACGTCATCGCCGGTTGGTTCGCCAAGAAGATCGGGCTCCCGATGGCGAAGCTCGGCGACGTCGGCACCGACCACGCGGGGCGCACGATCGCGACCTTCCGCGTCGAGCACCCGAAGGTCTCCCTCGACGAGTGGGGTGACCTCGAGGACGGGCCGATGCTCGTCACCGCGGTCCCTCCCATCATCGAGAAGCTCGGCATCGGCGCGTTCGTCTCGCCGCAGAAGCTGAACGAGGAGGGCGACGCGGTCGTGCTCGACCTCGCCGCCAACGAGGTGCGCGCGGCGTACTTCGACGATGTGCCCAAAGGCGACGGCGCGCTGCTGCTCGACGGGGGCACGCGCGTCTGCGAAGACACGCAGAGCCCGATCAAGGGGCTCGCGTACGTCGCGCCGGCGAACGTCGGCGGGACCCCGGCCTGGCTGCTCGTCGACACCGGCGCGCACCGCTCGGACGTGCTCGCCGGCTCGACGCCCGGCAAGACACTCGCCCACAAGAGCGTCGCGAACAAAGAGGAGATGTACGGCGCGTCGGGCAAGCTGACGTCGCGCACCATCCCGCGCGCGACCGTCATCGTCGGCGACGTGGAGCGAACGCTCGACGTCGACCTCATCGGCGGCGAGAGCGACCCCTACTGCCCGCGCGACGGCGTGCTGTCCATGGACGTGCTGCGCGGGTGCGTGCTCGTCCTCGGCCGCAAGCAGATCTCCGCGCGCTGCGCGCGCCCGCCGGAGCGTTGAGCCGCGTCTACGGAGCGGGCCCGAGCGCGTAGCTGTCGTCCACCTCGACGACGTGTACGAGCGTCTTGTCCGTCGCGCCTTGGTCGGCGCCGAACAGGTACCGATCGATGCGCCCGCTCGTGTCGAGCACCGCGCGACCGACGCCGTTCTCGACGCTGCACGAAGGGCCGTAGTCGAGCGCGAGCGCGACGACGGCCTTGCCGGATTTGGGGTCGGTGACCTTGAGGCGCGCGAGGCAACCGAAGCGCGCCGCGTCGGCGGTGAACCAGGTGATCTTCTCCTCGCAGTCCTTGCCCGTGCCGTTCGGATCGCAGAGGCCGGCGGCCTTCGCTTGCGCGAGGCACGTCGGGATGCAGTTGTCGGCCGGGTCGGTGTGCGGGGCGCCCGCGTCGTCGAGCCAGCAGCCGAACGCGGTGATGAAGTAGTTGCCGTCGGCGGCCTTGGCCTTGCCGTACGAGCCCGCGCAGTCGAGCGCGCTCGTCGTGCCCATGCAGACGCCGCCCGGGCCGGGGGGCGGGCGGAGGCAGCCGTTCGCGCACACCTCGATCGACGCCGCGCCGTCCTTCGCGCACGCGCCCCGGGCGCCGCCGTCCTTTGCGCACGCGTACGTGGCGGCGTCGGCGAACTCGCCGCAGCCGCGGCCGGGGTCGGGGTCCGGAGCGCCATCGGCGCGCGCGGTCGCGTCGGGAGCTCCGCCGCCGCCGTCACCCCGGTCGACGGCTCCGTCGGGCGCGCCCGCCCCGCCGTCTCCTTGGCCCGCGACCGGCTCCGACCCTACGGTGGAAGCTCCCGAGCACGCGCCCGCGAGCGCGGCCAGGCCCACGAACATGCTCCAGCGCGTCATCCAACGCACGATAACACCGCGCGGCGCCGCGGCCATCGCCGCGCTCGTCCTCGCGCCGTCGCTGGCGGGCGGCGTGGGGCTCGACGACTACGTCCACCGGCTCCAAGCGCGCGGCTTCGGCTTCATGGGGCCCGCGCGCCCCCTCGACATGTTTCGCTTCATGGACGGCGTGCCCGCGCACCTCGCGGACCTCCGCGCGCGCGGACTCGTGCCGTGGTTCACGCCCGACTCGCTGCGGATCGCCTTCTTTCGCCCGCTCGCCGCGCTCACCCATTGGGTCGACTACGGGCTGCTGGACCTGCCGCCTTGGCTCATGCACGCCGAGAGCGTGTCGTGGTACGCGCTGCTCGTCTTTTCGACCGCGCACCTCTACGCGCGCGTGCTCGGCGCCGCGGCGCCTGCCGGCGGGGCCGCGCACGCGCCGGGCGTCGCCGGGCTCGCGGCGCTCCTCTACGCGTTCGATCCGGGACACGGCCTCCCCGCGGGGTGGCTCGCGAACCGCAACGCGGTCATGGCGGCGGCGTTCGGCGTCCTCTCGCTCCTCGCGCACGATCGCTGGCGCCGCGAGGGTTGGCGCCGCGGCGCGGCGTTGGCGCCCGCGTGCCTCGCGCTCTCGCTCGCGAGCGCCGAGCTCGGCGTGGGAACGCTCGCGTACCTCGCCGCGTACGCCGTGACGGTCGAGCCTCCGGGCTGGGCCGGGCGCGCGCGCTCGTTCACCCCCGCGCTGCTCGTCGCCGTCGCCTGGCAAATCGCCTACCGCGCGGGCAACTACGGCGTGACGGGGTCGGGCTTCTACACCGATCCTGTTACGGCGCCCGGCGCGTTCGCGCGGCACCTGCCGGTGCACGTCGCGATCTTGAGCCTCGGGCAGCTGCTCGTCTTCCCGATCGAGATCGCCCAGCGCGCCACGATCACCGCAGCCGTCGCGACCGCGGGGGCTCTCGCGCTCGCGGTGTTCACGTGGACGGCGTGGCCGCTCGTGCGACGCGACGTCGGCGTGCGCTTCCTCGCGCTCGGCGCCGCGCTCGCGATCGTGCCGGTCACGACGGTCATCCCCTCCACGCGCGTCCTCATGCTCGTCGGCGTCGGCGCGATGGGGGTCCTCGCCGCGGTCGTCGGGCGCGTCGTCGCCGGCGCGGAGACACGCCTGCTCGCGCGCGTCTTCGCGCGGACCGCCGGCGGCCTCCACGTCGCGCTCGCGCCGCTCCTCCTCGTCGCCGTATCGTTGTCGATGGTCGTCCTCATGCACTTCCTCGACGCCAGCGGGGCGGGCCTGCCGTCGGCGCGCGAGCTCGCGGGCAAGACCGTCGCGCTCGTGAACACGCCGTCGGCGCTCGGCGCCGCGTACCGTTTTGGCGTGCCGAGGGAGATTCCGCCCGAGACACCGGCGGCCGTGCGCTTCATGGCCGTCGGCCTCGGCGAGTGCGTCGTGACGCGGCTCGACGCGCGCACGCTCGACGTCCAGGTCGAGCAGGGGCTGCTCAACGATCCGCTGGTGCAGCTTTACCGCGACACGCCCGTGCGCGACGGCGACCGCGTCCGCCTGCCGGACATGGAGGTCGAGGTCCACGACGACGCGGGCCCGAATCGACCGGCCCGCGCGGCGCGCTTTCGCTTCGACGACGCCCTCGAGTCGCCGGGGCGCGTGTGGATCGCATGGAACGACGGCCGGTTCGTTCGCTTCACCCCTCCGGCGATCGGCGAGACGGTGCGCCTGCGGAACTGATTTGCCTCGAGCCCGAAGCCCGCTACGACGGACGGCATGAAGCGGACGGACAGCGTCGGGCGCGCGTGCCTCGTGGCCTTCCTCGCCGCCGGCGCGCTCGCGGCGTGCGCGCACTCGGAGAAGGCGGCGCCGCCCGTCGGGGAGCGCGCGGAGACGGCCGAGAAGAAGGCGGACAAGGCGGACAAGCCCGCCGATCTCGCGCCGCTCGAGCCGAACGCGCCGCGCAAGCCCGGGGCACCGAGCGACGTCCCTGGCGTGCCGCCGCCGCAGGCCACGCCGCCGCCGCAGCCGACGCCGGAGCCGCAACAGCCGCAAGGAGGCGCGGCGCCCTCCCCCGGCGCGCCCGAGCTCCACGCGGCCGCGGTCCGCTCCGCGCGGCGCGAGGTCGCCGCCGCCCAGCGCGAGCTCGACCTCGCCGCGGGCGACTGCCCCGGCGCCTGCCGCGCGCTCGCCTCGATGGAGCGCGCGACCCGCCACCTCTGCGACCTCGCCGCCGCGGACGACGAGCGCACGCAGTGCGAAGACGCAAAAGCCGCCGTCCAGAAATCGCGCGCGCGCCTCAAGAGCAGCTGCGGCACCTGCCCCGGCGGCCCGAGCCTGGAGCGCTCCGCGCCGATCCCGTCGCGGCCGTAGCGCCCGCAGAGGCGCGCGACGAGACTAGATCACCGGCAGCCGCACCGTCCCGCGCGCGCGCGGCAGCGGCAAATCCTGGCCCTTCGCGTACACCGCGTGGCGACCGTGCGTGCGGTTCCACTCGGCGACGCTGGCGTTCGTCTTCATTTTTTCGATCACGTTCCGCCAGCCGACGCCGGTGTTGTACGCGCAGAAGCTGATCTCCCCCATCTGCGTTCCGTACGGGATGATGCACATCTCCGTGCGCCGAAAGTCGTAGTTGAACAGATCTTGGAACCACATCCCCGCGACGAAGAGGAGGCGCCACTCGAACTCCGCCGCGTCGCTCTCGTGCGCGCCGACGCGGTCGCCGCGGTTGCCCGTCTGGCTGAGGAACTGCTTCACCAAGTTCGCGAACGTGTAGCCGCGCGGCGCCTTCGACGCGTCGTAGCTCTTGAGGAGCGCGAGCGCCACCTGCGCGAGCGTCACCGCGCGCGGCTGCGCGCCGTCGGTGATCGTGCCGACGTCCGCGAGGAGCTGCTCGAGGTCGAGGAACTGCGTCAGCGGCACCATCTCGCCCGTACGCTTGTTCACGAAGAGCACGGTCCCGATGCCGCAGTTGGGGTGGCAGCCGCACTTGAGCGCACCCCAGTCGGCGCGCTCGCCCATGAGCGTGTCGGTGAGGTCGCTGAGCGGCCCCATCGCCGACAGCGGGAACCAGTCGCGCAGCGGCTCGGTCGCGCCGGTCTGCGCCTTCACGTCGTGCGCGAGGTGGCTGAGCGTGTAGCGCTGGCGCGCGCGCACGTCGTCGGCGACGTCCTCGTCGCGGCCGGTGAAGCTGACGGGCTGGAAGCTGACGACCGTGATCTTGTCGGCGTTGGCGATCGCAAAATCGATGATCTTGCCGACCTGATCGCTATTGACGCCGTTCACGACGGTGACGACGAGGACGACGTCGATGCCCGCGGCGTGCAGGTTCTCGATCGCCCGGAGCTTCACGTCGAAGAGGTTGCCGACCTTGCGATGGCTGTTCGCTTCGTTCGTGACGCCGTCGAACTGCAGGTACGCGAGGCGCAGCCCCGCGCGCTTCGCGGCGTGGGCGAACTCCGGCTCCTGCGCGAAGCGGATGCCGTTGGTCGCGCATTGCACGCAAAAATAGCCGTTTTTGCGCGCGTACTCGGTCGCGCGCAGGAAATGCGGCGAGAGCGTCGGCTCGCCGCCCGAGAACTGCACGCTCATCTGCCGGCGCGGCTTCACCGTGAGCGAGTCGTCGAGGATCTGCTTCACCTCGTCCCACGCCAGCTCGTGCACGAAGCCGACCTGGTTCGCGTCCATGAAGCACGGGTCGCACATCATGTTGCAGCGGTTCGTGAGGTCCACCGTCAGCACCGAGCCGCGGCCGTACTTCACGCTGGACGAGCCGTGCTCGCGCAGGCGCGTGAGCGGCGCGAGGAAGTCGCGGCCCGGGTAGAGCCGTTCGATGCGCGTCATGAACGCGGGGTCGATGCTCATGACGTCGTCCGTGGCGCCGTGGCGCGGGCAGCTCTTCTTCATCCGCACGACGCCGTCCTCCTCGACGATGCGCGCGCGGATCTCGCCGGGGCGGCCGTGGGTCAAGGTCGACAGGTCCTTCTCGCCGCTCAAGATCTGCGCGCGGACCTCCTTCACGCAGGCCGGGCAGAGGGAGTCGGTCTCGCGCGGCCAGCCGAGCTCGGGGAACGTGCGCTCGCGGCG
>JAYVXL010000164.1:0-2364 GCA_043785185.1 Myxococcales bacterium | reverse complement strand
CGGTGTGCGCGACGAAGCCGCCTTGCCCGGAGATCCAGCCCTTCTGGTTGCCCCAGCAGGTGACGCCGAAGATGCTGGACGATCCGACGAAGCGGCTCGTCCACGTCTGGTCGTCGAACGTCTGACCGAAGAAGCCGCCGCCGCCGCCGACCGAGCGCCACGCGACGCCGGAGGAGCCGCCGCTCGACGACGTCGTGCTCGACGCCGACGACGCGCTCGTCGAGCTGCCGCCGGAGTCGAAGGGCCCGCTGTCCCTCGGCGTTCCGCCGCCCGAGTCGGTCGCGCCGCTCGCGCCGCTCGTGCCGCTGCCGCCCGCGTCCGCGACGCCGCCCGGCGTCGGGCTGCTGCTCGAGCTCGAGCACGCCAGCGCCACGAGGCCACCCACTCCGAGCAGACCGAGGATCGTCGCGTTGTTCATTGCCGAAGGGTACACCGCCCGGCCGGGCGCGGCCCTTTCTCATAGGAGAAGGCCCGTTTCCGTCAGGGGCCGACGGCGAGCCGCGCGCGCACCTTCTCGAGCACGGCGACGTCGGCCGGCGGGAAGCGCCCCGGGGCGAGCGCGTCCGGGCCGTCCCACGCGAACGCGGCGACGTCGAGCGCCCGCGGCGCCGGTGACCCCGCGGCGCGGCTCGCCTCGTAAAACAAGAGGAGAACGGCCTTGTCCGCGTCCTCGAAGCGGTGGAACGCCACGTCGACGACCTCGCCGACCGCGCACTCGATCCCGAGCTCCTCGGCGAGCTCGCGGCGGAGGGCGTCCTTCGGATCCTCACCCGCCTCGACCTTTCCTCCCGGGAATTCCCACATCCCCGCGAGGTGCGCGCCGGCCTTGCGCTGGGTGACGAGCACGCGCCCGTCCTCGATCACGATCCCCGCGGCGACGATCACGGTTCGCACGGGCTCTGCATGCCACAACTGCGGCCAAAAACGCGTGAAAATACTCGGGCGAGAGAGTAGCCTCGCGGCCCCATGCAGGATCTCGAAGACGGCAATTTCAAGCGCGGCGCCGTGAAGCCCGCGGCGGTCATCATCGGCCTCCTCCTCGTCCTTGGCGGCGCGGCGGCGGCCTTCTTCGGGATCAAGGGAGAGGGGGAGAAGCTCTCCGTCGACCAAATCTCCAAGGAGAAGAAGTCGATCGTCGTCCTGCCCAAGAGCGAGCAGCTCCCGAAGTGGCGCGCGTGGGCCGCGCGGCCCGACGTGCCTGCCCTTCAGCAGGAGGCGTTCGTCGAGCTCGCGTGGGAGCGGGATCCCGCGGGGATGAACCTCATCATCAAGGGCATCGGCGAGGGCGATCACCGCGTGCGCGGCACCGCGTCGCAAGCGCTCCTCGAGTACGGCTCGCCGACGGCGGAGGCCGCGAAGGGCCCGCTCATGAAGGCGCTCGCCGAGAGCGACGCGAGCGACAAACCGCAGATTTGCTGGGCGCTCGCGACGTTGAAGGAGGCGGCGGCGTTCGACACCGTGCTCGCCGAGTACCGCCAGGGGCACCTGGCGAACGTCCAGAAGGCCGACGGCTCGCCGGCGTTCGATCCCGAGGTCCTCGCGTCGATGGTCACCCTCGACAAGCTGGCGACGCTCGCCGGCGACGAGAGCGAGAGCGTGCGCCAGCTCGTGGCGACCGTGCTGTCGCGCAACACCGAGCCGAAGTGGACGGGCGTGCTCACCAAGCTCGTGCAGGACAAGTCCGTCGACGTCGCGCGCGAGGCCGCCGTCGGCCTCGGCAAGATCGCGACCGACGAGGCGATGGGCCCGCTCCTCGCGGCGCTCTCGAAGGCCGACAAGGACTCGCGCGCCCGCTTCCTCGAGGCGCTGCGCGACGGCATCGGCACGAAGGGCCTCGTGCTGGCGCTCCGCACCGTGAGCAAAGAGTCGTACGAGCGCGAGAAGCACCAGAACAAGGTGATCTTCGACATGATCCGCGAGCTCGAGGACCCGCGCGGCGGCGACGCGCTCGTCGAGTACTTGAACACGCAGAACCCGCGCCCGCACTGGCGCACGGAGGCGGCGCTCCGCCTGGCCGAAATCGGCGACGTTCGCGCCGTGCCGCACCTCGCGTGGCGCATGACGCAGGACCCGCTCAAGATCTACTCGAAGGTCGACGATCCGGAGCTGATGATCGACGACAACGAGCGCGTCGTCTCGGCGCGCATGCTGGCGGACTTGGCGATCCTCTACCCGGAGAAGCAGGGCGAGATCCTCCGCGGCGCGGAGGACGCGGTGCTCTTCTGGGCGACCGACAAGCCGCAACCGCACGCCAACGCGCTCCGCTTCCTCGCGGCCGCCAATTCGCCGAAGGCGCTGAAGCCGATGCGCAAGTGGGCCAACCCGGCCGACAAGTTCCCGCAGCCGGGGCAGCAGGACTTCCCG
>JAYVXL010000163.1:0-2368 GCA_043785185.1 Myxococcales bacterium | reverse complement strand
GCGATCTCGCCGGCGCGTCCCTCGCGTTCGCGCGCCTGCGCGATCTCGCGGGCACGCTCGACAGCGCCGCGCCGTCGGCGGCGCAGGCCATCGCGCTGCTCGCCGAGGCCGCCACGTTCGAGGACGCCGCGATGGGCGATCTCCTCGCCGCGCAGCGCCACCTCGCGTGCGCGCTGCGCCTCCGGCCGCGCGACGCGGCGATCGAGGACGCGTACCGCGCGATCGGTCGACGCGTCGTCGGCAAGCCGGCCGGCGACACGGCCGCGGGCGTGGCCTCCGGTTCGACCACGACCGCCGGCACGACGGCCGGCGGGGCCGCAGGCGCCAGCGCGGGCGCGACGGCGAGCGCGGCGACCGACGCGTTCGCGCCCGAGGACGACGAGGCCCGCGTCGAGCACCTCACGCGCGCGCTGCAGGCAAACCCGGACGACGACGCCGTCGTCGACGAGCTCGCGCACCGCCTCTCGCGCCTCGGCCGCAGCCTCGAGCTCTTCGCCCTCCTCAGCGCCCGCCTCGAGGACGCGCCGCCGGACCGCCGCGCGCGCCTCGTGCCGAAGCAGCGCGAGGTCCTCGCGCGCCTCGCCGAGGACGCGCGCGCCGAGGGGCGCGACAGCGAGGCGGAGCTCTTCGAGTCCGCGAAGAACGCGCTCTGAGACGGCTCGGCAGACGGCTCGGAGGACTCTTCGACGCTAAGCGAGCTGGACGGCGGCGCGCACGTCGGCGAGCGCTTGCTCGACGTCGGCGTGCACCATTCCGCAGGCCATGGCGATCTTGTCGAGGACGGCGCGCTCGACCTCGCTGACGCTGTCGCTCACGTGCGCGATGAGGGCCGCGATCCGCAGGACCTCGCGGCCGTGCTCGGGGCGATGCGCGTGCGTCGCGATGGCCTTGCAGCGCGCGTCGATGCCGTCCTCGGCCAGCTGGTCCTGCAGATCGGCGACGAGCGCGGTGATCGCCGCCGGCGGCACGGCGCCGCCGCACGCGGTCGTCACGACGCGCTCGAACGTCCTTCGCTCCTCCGCGTCCACGACACCGTCGGCGCTCGCGACCAGGTAGGCGCCCTCCACGATCGCTTCGAAGAGCGCGCACGCCTGCGGGTCGAAGCCCGTCGGCACGGTCGCCTCGTCCGACGGCCGCGAGCCATAGGAAGCGGCCGCGAGCGAGAGGATGCTGACCGGCGCCGCTCCCCCCGCGCCCTCGGCGCCGGACGCGCCTGGCGTGCTGCGGCTCGCGACGCGCGCGAGCAGGTTGATCTTCTCTTCCGTGTCCATGAGCTGAGCTGAAGTGTACCAGAGGATGAGCCCGCGCGTCGCGGATTGAAGCCGCTCCGCGGCCTCGTGATTCAGCGCGGGCGACCGTCCAAAAACAGTGTAAATCGGCCCGCGTCGTCGGTCCGCGCCCGACCCACTTCGAGCGCGACGACGGCGACGCAGTGCCCGGCCACGCAACGCGGCGTCGCGGCGGGGCACATGGTGCTGATCGCCTGCGTCGCGTCGTTGTCCACCGTGCACGCGGCGCCCGGCGTCGTCGACGGGACGCCGATGAACGCCTGAAGGAGCGCGTGACCCACCGTCTGCGCCCCGGGCGAGAGGAGCGTCGCCGCGACGACGATGGGAGCCGGGACGTCCACGAGCAGATCTCGGCTGGGCGTCGTAATGCCTTGCTTGACCACCCAAGGGAACGCGGACCCCTCGGGCGGGCGCACGACGACGTCGAAGATGCCGCCGGGATCGACGGGGAGCACGAACTCCCCTGCCCCGTTCGTGCGCGTATGCACCGTGCGCGGCCACCGGAGCGGCTCACGGACGTCCTGGCTCGCGTCGGTCGGCAGGAGCGCGGCCGGGTGCGCCTCGACGTCGGCCCCCTCGATGCCGCGCCCATCGGTCGCGCGGACGCTGCCGCGCAAGAGCTCCTGCCGCGCGAGGCGCATTGGCTTCAACGCCTGGTGCTGCCCCTCGCCGGTCGGCGTCGCGATCTCGATGTCGAGCACCGTCTTCGCGAAGCCGGTGTCGGCCGGCGGCGTCAGGACGGCGTGGTACTTGCCCGGCGGCAGCGTGCGCGAGAACGTCCCGTCGGCGGCGGTCGTGAACTGATCGACGAAGCGAAGATCGGTCGCGCTGAGCTCGCTGTCGAGCATCGCCAGCTCCTTCGAGAGGACGACGACGTTCGCCTGCGCGCCGCTCCCGTCGCCGGCGAGCACCGCGCCGTCGACGACCGCCTGGAACGGCAGGAGCGGGTACGGCGCCGCCCCCGGCACGCGGTTGAAGAGCGCGAGGAGGACGAGCTCCGGCGGACGCGGGCTCTCGCCCGCCGGCGGCGCCAAGACCAGCTCGACGCCGTCGCGGATCGTGTCGCCTTTGCCGCTGTC
>JAYVXL010000162.1:0-23068 GCA_043785185.1 Myxococcales bacterium | reverse complement strand
CGGTCTCGAACGCGGCGACGGCCTCCTCGACCCGATCGAGCTTGAGGAGCGACACGGCGAGGAAGTAGTCGGCCTTCGCGAGGTCGGGCTGCAGGCCGAGCGCGCGCTGCAGCGCGGCCGCGCTCTCGTCCCACGACTGCGCGTTCTGGTAGGCGACGCCGAGCTTGTAGTACGGCTGCGCGTCCTTCGGCCGGAGGCGGACGACCTCCTTCCACGCGGCGATCGCGTCGTCCTGCTCGCCCCCTGCCTCGCACGCCGCGCCGAGCTCTGCCCACGCGTCGGCCTCGTTCGGCGTCGCCTTTACGATCGCGCGGTAGGCGACGACCGCCTCCGCGTGGCGCCCGAGCTTGGCGAGCGCGCGGGCTTCGCCGAGGCGCGCCGCGCGCGACGCCGGATCGAGCGCGACGGCGGCCTGGTACGCGGCGAGCGCGTCGTCGTCCCGACCGAGCTCGGCGCCCATCTCGCCGAGGAGGAGGTGCGCTTCGAAGTGCTCGGGGGCGAGCGCGAGCGCCTTCTGCGCGACCTCGCGCGCCTGCCGCACGCGCCCCGCCGCGCGGTAGCACGTCGCGAGGTCGACGTAGTCTTCCGCGGTGGGCGGCACCGTCGCGAAGCTCTTCTCGAACGCGCTGGCGGCGTCCTCCCACCGCTCCTCCTGCTTGTAGAGGCGGGCGAGCATGCGCTGCGCGTCGCCTTGCTTCGGGTCGACCGCGGCGGCGACCTCGAGGTTGGCCATCGCCTCGGCGGATTTTCCGGCGCCCGCGTGCGCCGCGCCGAGGCGCCGGGCCAGAGACGCGTTGCGCGGGTGCGCCTTGCGCGCCGTCGTGAGCGCGACGACGAGCGCAGCGGGCTTGTCGTGCGCGGTCGCGAGCTTCGTGAGCGCGTCGAGCGTCGTCTCCGCGGGGTCCTCGCGGAGCGCGGCCTCGTACGCGGCGATCGCTTCGTCCACGCGCTCCAGGCGGGCGAGCACCGTCGCAAGGCGCACGTGAACGTCGGCCGGCGCGCGGCCCGTCGCGGCGGCCACCCCATACGCGGTCGCCGCGTCGCCATCGCGGCCGAGCGCCTCGAGCGCACGCGCGAGCGCGTAGTGCGCGTCGGCGTCGTCCGGCTTCGCCTTCGTGAGCTGCTTCCACGCGAGCTGCGCCTCGTGGTGCTGCCCGAGGCTCGCGTAGCCCTTCGCCGCGCGCTCGAGCGCGTCCGTCAGCTCGGGGCGGAGACGAGTGGCCTCACGGAACGCCCTCACGGCCTCTTCCGTCTTGCCCGCTTGCTCGAGCAGCATGCCGAGCTCGTGGTGGGCTTCCGCGCGCGACGGCTCGAGGGCGAGCGCCTTCTCGAGGTGCGCGCGCGCGTCGTCGGGCCGCTTCGAATCGCGGAGGACGCGCGCGAGCTCGTGGTGGGCTTCGGCGTCCTTGTCGCCGTGCGCGAGCGCCTTCTCGAGGGCGGCGCGCGCCTCGTCGCGACGGCCAGCGCGCGCGAGGGCGACGCCGAGCGTGCGCTCCACCTCACGGTCGCCCGGCGCGAGCCACGCCGCCTGCTCGAGGGCCTCGATCGCCTGCGCGTGCGCGCCCAGCTTCGCGGCGACGAGGCCGAGCAACCGCTGGCTCTTCGCGTCGCCCGCCTTGGCCTTGACCATCGGCTCGAGGAGCTTTCTCGCGGCGTCGAGCTTGCCCGACGCGACGAACGCCTCGGCCTGCCGGTACTGCGCGTCGGGATCGCCGGGCGTGAGCGCCGCGGCGCGCGCGAACGCCGCCGCGGCCTCCTCGTGACGACCGAGCGCCTGGAGCGCGCGACCGCGCAGCGCGTGCATCGGGCTGTCGGCCTCCGCGCGCGCGAGGACCTTGTCGGCGTGCGCGAGCGCCTCGCCGTGCTGGCCGAGCGCGGCGTGGCATTCGGCCATCGCGCGGAGGACGGACGCGTCGACCTGCCCGGCCTGCGCGCGCGCGACGTCGCCGTACGACTGAAGCGCCTCCTGGTGCCGCCCCGCCGCCTTCTCCGCCTCCGCGACGCCGAGGTGCGCGCGGACGAGGTTCGGCTGAATTTTCAGCGCGGCGCGGAACGACGCCGTCGCGAGGGCGCCCATTCCCTTGCCCGCGCGAACGACGCCGAGCGCGACGTGCGACGCCGCGTGCGACGGGCGCAGCTCCGTCGCGCGCTCGAGCGACGCGAGCGCCTCGTCGAGCTTGCCGAGCTGCTCCTGGAGCGCGCCGAGGCGGAACCACGCGTCGCCATCCTTCGCGTCGCGTTCGACGGCGCGCTTCAGGATCGTCGTGGCCTCGACCTTCCGTCCGAGCTTTTCGTACGCGGTCGCGAGCGGCGCGATGACGGTCACGTTCGCCGGGTCGATGCCGCGCGCGTGCTCGAGCGCGTCGACGGCGTCGCCGAAGCGCGCGAGCGCGACGTGCTCGGCGCCGAGCTCCGCCCACACGTCCGCCGCGTCGGGGCGCGCCTTCGCGACGGCCTCGAGGTGCGTCGCGGCGTCCTTGTGGTTGCCCGCCGACCGGAGCGCGCGCGCGAGGGCGAGCGCCAGGTCCAGATCCTCCGGCCGCGCCGCGAGCGCCGCGCGGTACGCCGCGGCCGCCTCGACCGGCAGCCCCTTCTTCGTGAAAATCGCCGCGCGCGCGACGTGCGCGCTCACGCGCGCCGGGTCGAGCGCGATCACCTTTGCGTACGCCTCGAGGGCGCCGTCGGCGTCGCCGATGCGCGCCGTCGCCGTCGCGCGCTCCTCGTGCGACGCGACGTGCTCGGGCCGCAGCGTCGCGCTCTTTTCGAACGCCTCCTTCGCCGCGGGCCACCGTTCGAGGCGCGCGCGCACGACGCCGAGCGCGAACGCGAGCTCGGCGTCGTCCGGCACGAGCTTGCTCCCGCGCTCGAGCGCCACGGCCGCGTCGGCGTGGCGACCGAGCTTCTCGTGCAGCGCCGCGAGCGTCCGGAGGAGAGCCGCGTCCGCCGGCCGCGCGGCGAGCGCGCTCTCGTACGCGCTCAACGCCGCGCCGTCGCGTCCGAGCTTGGTGTACAGCCGGCCGAGCTCGAGGTGGACATCCGCGAGCTCCGGCCTCTGCGTGACCGCCTGGTGGTAGGCGTGCACGGCGTGCTCCGCCTCGTCGAGCGCGCGCCACGCGTCGCCGAGCTCGCGCCACACGTCCGCGGAGGTGGCCCCCTGCGCGACCGCCGTCTTGAGCGCGTCGCGCGCCTCTGGCCACGCGCGCCGCGCGCCGTAGATGCGCCCGAGCTCGCGCCACGGCGTCGGATCGCCCGGCAAGAGCGGCGCCGCCTTGACGAACGCGGCGACCGCGTCGTCGGTGCGGCCCGCGCGCTGCGCCATGAGCGCCATGTGCAGGAGCGGAGCGCCGTCCGCGGGCGCGGCGGCGGCGGCCGCCGCGTAGGCGTGCGCGGCCTCGTCGTCGTGCCCGGTCTTCTCGAGCAACGCGCCGAGCGCAGCGTGCACGCCATCGCGGCCCAGGTTCGGGTCGAGCTCGAACGCGCGCCGGTACTCGGCGATGGCCTGGCTGTCCTCGCCGAGCCGAGCGCGCACGTCGCCGAGGAGCCTGAAGGCCGCCGCGTCGTCGGCGAGGAGCGTCGAGCGCTCGAGCGCGTCGCGCGCCTCTTTCCAGCGCTGCCCGCGCGCGAGCGCGTCGCCGAGATCGAAGAGCGTGGGCGCGTCGGGCGCGAGCTCGCATGCCGCAGCGAGCGGCGCGACGGCGCCGTGCGCGTCCCCGAGGCGCAGCCGCGCGGCGCCCAGCACGGCGAGGACCGCCGGATCGCGCGGCAGCGCGGACGCCGCTCTCTCGAGCGAAGGCAGCGCGTCCGCCCAGCGCCTTTCGCCGGCGAGGATTCGCCCGACGGCGGCGTGGGCCTCCGCCAAGTCCGGCGCACGCGCCAGCGCGCGCTCGTACGCCGCCAGCGCGGCGGGCGCGTCGCCCAGCGCGAGCGCCGCCTGCCCGAGCACGCGGTGCGCGTCCGGCGCGTCGGGCTGCAGTCGGAGCGCCTCCTCAAGCGCGGTCCGTGCCTCGCCCCACGCCTTGGCGTGCGCCGCCGCGACGCCGCGCGCGAGGAGCCCGTCCACGACGAGCGGCCCGAGCTCCGCCGCGCTCCGCAGCGCCACGAGCGCCTCCTCGTGACAGCCGAGCCGGCCGAGCGCGACGCCTCGCGCGCCGTGGAGCATCGCGCGCGACGCCAAAGCCGGCGCCCCGCCGGTGGCCGCGTCCGCGAGCGCAGCGTCGGCGTGACGGACGACGTCGGCGTCGCGCCCGAGCGCCGCCGACAAGCGCGTGAGCGCGACGCGCGCCTCGCCGAACTCCGGCGACAGCTCGAGCGCCGACTCGTACGCGGCGACCGCGTCGCGGGTGAGGCCGAGCGCCTCTTCGGCGGCCGCGAGCAGCTTCCACGCGCCCGCGTGCGCGGGCCGCACTCTGACCGCCTCGCCGAGCGCGTCCTTCGCCTCCGCCCAGCGCCGCGCCGCGACGTGCAGGCCGCCGAGCGCGAAGAGCACGTCGGCGTCGCCCGGCGAGATCGCTCGCGCGCGCGCGTACGCCTGCGCCGCCTCGTCCGACCGCGCCTGCCGGGCGAGCGCGGCGCCGAGCGCGGCGTGCACGTCGGCGCGGTCGGGCGCGACCGCCAGCGCCGCCGCGTACGCGACGCTGGCGCCGTCGTCCTTGCCGGTCTTCTCGCACAGGTGCGCGAGCTCGAGCTGGGCCGCCACGAGCGCCGGGTCGAGGCGCGTCGCTGCGCGGTACGCCTCGATCGCCTCATCGCTCTTGCCCTCGGCGGCGAGCAGCTCGCCGAGCGCGCGGTGCGCCGGCGCGTGCTCGGGCCGTACGCGGATGGCGCGGCGGAGCAGCTCGCGCGCGTCGGCCAACCTGCCGACCTTCGTGTAGAGCGCGCCGAGACGAAGGACGAGATCCGGGTCGTCGGGCTCGAGCGCCACCGCCTCCTCGAGGCTCGGCACCGCCTCCGCGACGCGGCCCTCGCGGAGCAGCGCGTTGGCAAGCGACGCATGATGCTTGGCTTCCCGCGGGTACGCCTTCGCGGCGCGACGCATCGACTCCACGGCCTCGCCGAAGCGCTCGGTCTTCTCGTAGAGGCCGGCGAGCAGGACATGCAGCCCGTCGTCCCCCGGCACGAGCTCGCTCGCGCGCGCGTACGCCTTGATGGCCGCCTCGAGCTTCTGCGCGCGCACGCACACGTCGCCCAGCGCGCGCTGCGCCTCCGCGGAGTCTGGCCGTAGGCGTACGCTCTCGCGGAGCGCCTCGAGCGCCTGCGCGTCGCGCTTCGTCTTGCCGTACGCGATGCCGAGCCACATCATGATCTCGGGGTCGCCCTGTTTTTTTTCGGCGGCGCGCTCGAGCGCCTCGAACGCCTCGTCGCCGCGATCGAGGCGCAGCAAAGGCTTGGCCACCTCGAGCAGCAGCTCGCCGGTGACCCCGGACGTCTTCATCACGGCCCGCAGCGCGTCGACGGACTCCTTGTCGCGGCCGAGCACGGCGTACGACGCGGCGAGCGCCCGCTGCGGACCGGGGCTGGTCGGGTCGAGCTCCAGGGCCTTCTTGTACGCGTCGACGGCGGCGAGGTGCTCGCCGAGCTTCGCGCACGCCTCGCCGAGGCCGAGGAGCGCGGCCGCGTGGCCCGGTGCCGCGGCGACGCGGTCCGCGAACGCTTGCTTCGCCGGCGCCCATTTGCCGAGCGTCGCGTACGTCGTCGCGAGCCGAAAGAGGACGTCCTCGTCGCCGGCGCCGGCGCTCTGGCCCCGCGTGACGGCCTCCGCGAGCGCCGCCGTGGCCGGCTCGAGCTCGCCCATGCGAAGGAGCGCGACGCCGAGACGCGCGTGGAGCGCGCCGTCGTCCGGCTCGGCCTGAATCGCGCGGCGAAGCGCGGCGGCCGCCTCGGCGTCCTTTCCGAGCGCCTCGAGCGCGCGCGCGCGCGGCGCGTGGGCGGCGTCCCAGTCGGGCGCGAGCGCGAGGGCCTTGTCGTACGCGTCCACCGCGCGCGCGTGCTGACCGAGCGCGAGCGCCGCCTCGGCGGCGAGCTTCCACGCGTCGACGCGCTCGGGCGCGAGCGCCGTCGCCTGCTCGAGCGCCGGCAGCGCGAGCTCCCACCGCGTCGCCTTCGCGTGCGCGAGCCCGAGCTTGTAGGCGAGCTTGCCGTCGTCCGGGCGCTTCTTGAAGGCGCGCGCGAAACTGTCGCCGGCCTCCTCGTACTTCTGCGTCGACAGGAGCGCTTCGCCGAGCCGCGCGTGCAGGTCCGGATCCTCCGGCGACAGGCGCACCGCGTCGCGCAGCGCCCCGGCGGCGAGGGCCGGCTGCGCGCTCGTCTCGTAGAGGCGCCCGAGGGCCAGGAAGCCGGCGGTGAACTTCGGGTCCATTTCGACGGCCTGCTTGAACGCCGCGATCGCCTCGTCGCTCCGTCCGAGCTCGAGGCACGCCTCGCCGAGCGCGCGTTGCGTCTCGCCGACCTTGAGCGCGTCGGCCTCTTGCTCGGGCGGCGGGCGCACGCGCGCGGACAGGGCGAGCGCGTCGCGGGCCTCTTTGTATTTCTGGATGCGGTTGTACGCGACGCCGAGCGCGAGCAGCGCGTCCGGATCGTCCGGCAGGAGCTCCACGCCCTTCGCGTGCCAGTCGGCGGCGTCGTGCTTGCGACCGAGGCGCGTCATCACGCCGCCGAGCCGCACGCGGACCTTGCCGTCCTTCGGGAACGCCGCGGCGGCTTCTTTGTAGGCGAGCTCCGCCTCCTCGTCCTTGCCGAGCGCCTCGTAGAGGCCGCCGAGGAGCGCGTGCCCTTCGGTGAACGCGCTGTCCTGCGCGACGGCGCGCGCGTACGCGCCGAGCGCCTCTTCGTTCGCGCCCAGCGCCGCGCACGCTTCGCCGAGGAGCTTCTGCGCCGCCGCCGAGCCGGGCCGCTGCCGCACGCTGGCCACGAGCGCAGCGCGCGCGGGCTCCCACCGCTTGCGACGCACGAGCGCGACGCCGAGCTGCAGGCGCAGCTCCGGATCGTCGGGCGCGACCTTCACCGCGCGCTCGAGCGCGCCCTCGGCCTCTTCGTTCCTGCCGAGTCGGAGCAGCGCGCCGCCGAGGACGCCGAGCGTGTCCGCGTCGTCGGGCAACGACGCGAGCGCGGCGAGGAGCGCCGCGACGGCCTGCGCGTCCTTGCCGACGGTGACGAGCAGCTTGCCGACGGCGACGCGCCCCTCGAGGTACGAAGGATCGAGCACGATGGCCTTCTCGTACGCCGCGATCGCCTCGTCGGTCTTGCCGAGGCCCGCGCACGCGGCGCCCAGCGCCTTGTGCGCGCCCGCGTGCTCCGGCGCGAAGTGGACGCTCTCTTTCAGGTACTTGCGCGCGTCCTCGAAATTCTTCGCGGAGAGGAGCGACGCGCCGAGCTCGTAGAGGTACCCGGGCGCGTCGGGCGCGAGGCCGACGGCCTTCGCGAAGCTGTCGGTGGCCTCGTCGTGGCGACCGAGCCGACGGAGCGGGTGGCCGAGCGCCGCGTGCACGCTCGCCTCTTGCGCGAGGTAGCGCAGCGCGACCTTGTACGCGTCCACGGCCTCTTCGTCCTGCCCGAGCGCCTCGTGCTGCTCGGCGATCGCGACGTGCCCGCGCGCGAACCTCGGCTCGAGCGCGATCGCGCGCGTGAACGCGACGATCGCCTCCTTGGGCTCGCCGAGCTTCGCGCACGCCTCGCCGAGGAGCTTGTAGACCTCGGCGACGGGGCTCTGCCCCTCGAGGCGCGCCGCGTCCCGGAGCGCGCGCGCGGCCTCGCTCCACTTCCCGAGCCGCCCGAGCGCCGTGCCCCAGTAGAGGAAGAAGTCCGCCCGCTCGGGCGACTGCTTCACCGCGCGCTCGTAGCAGCTGGCGGCCTGCTCCCATTTCTCGAAGCGCAGGTACGCGCCGCCCGCGCGCTCGAGCGCGAGCAGATCGTCCGGCCGGAGCATCGCGACGTTGTCGTACGCCTTGCCGGCGAGGTCGTAGCGTTCGAGCTTCATCGCGAGCTCGGCCAGCGCGAACTGGACGTCGAAGTGCTGCGGGCGGAGATCGGCCGCCTTCGCGAACGCGTCGCACGCGCTGCCGGGCACGTCCTTCTCGAGGTACGCGAGCCCGAGCAGGTAGTGCGCGTCGAAGTAGTCGGGCTTGATCTCGGCGGCCCGAGAGAGCGCCTTGATCGCCTCGTCGAGCTTGCCGAGCTTCTGGTACGCCTGCCCGAGCTGGAAGCGCTTGTAGGCGTCGTTCGGTTTTACGAGGAGACCCGTCTTGAGCAGGTCGATGAGCTCCTCAAGCTTCTCGGACATCGGGGCACCGCCCAGGATATCGAAGGCGAGGGGCGACCGTTGCCCGAAAAAACACCCTAGACTCGGCCCCCGGATGCTCACCAAGGTCAACCTCGCCGAGAAACTCGCGCGCTTCACCGACACGTTCAATCCGCGCGTCGTCGGCGAGCTGAACGGTCAGCACGTGAAGCTCGTGAAGTTCGATCGACCGTTCACCTGGCACCACCACGAGCGCGAGGACGAGCTGTTCCTCGTCGTGAAGGGCCGCTTCCGGATGGAGCTCCGCGATGGGGACGTCTGGGTCGAGGAGGGCGAGTTCCTCGTGGTCCCGCGCGGCGTCGAGCACCGGCCCGTCGCCGAAGAGGAGGTGCATGTCCTCCTCTTCGAGCCCGCGTCGACCCTCAACACCGGGAACGTACAGAGCGAGCTGACGAGGGCGACGCTCGAGCGCCTCTAACGGCAAGGCGGGAGCACCTCCGTGACGCGACGCCGCGCGTGCCGAGCGCTCCCTCGCGTGCCATGCTCGCGCGATGGACCCGCGCGTCGTCGACCTCGAGATCCGGTACACGCACCAAGAGCGCCTCCTCGAGGAGCTGAGCGACGTCGTGGCCCAGCAAGGCCGCGCGATCGAGCGCCTCACGAAAGAGGTCACCGAGCTCCGCGCGCGCGTGGCGGAGCTCGGCGACGATCGGCCCGGAAACGAGCCCCCTCCTCATTACTGACATGCGGCGGGCCACCGCCCCGCGTCAGGGGGCCGCGGCGCCCGAGCCTGAGCGACGCGGCTCCGGGACGCCGAGCCATTCACCGTTCAAGAAGCCGATCGCCGGTGCGGTGGCGATGTGGCCCCGCTCCTTGAGCGCGTAGCCCATCGCCTCGAGGCGCTTGGCGGTCGCGTCGGTGAGGCCGTCCTTTTCGTACACCACGACGTCCGGCAGGTGCTGCATGTGAAAGCGCGGCGAGCCGACCGCGGCGCCCGCGTCGAGGCCGAAGTCGACGACGTTCGACAGCTGCTGGAACACCGCCGTGATGATCGTCGGCCCGCCGGCGCCGCCGAGGACGAGGACGACCTTGCCGTCCGGCCCGGTCACGATCGTCGGCGCCATCGACGAGAGCATGCGCTTGCCCGCCGCGATCGCGTTCGCCTCGCCTTGCACGAGGCCGTAGCCGTTCGCGGTGCCGGGCACGGCCGCGAAGTCGTCCATCTCGTTGTTGAGCACGAATCCAGCGCCCTTCACGGTGATCCCCGAGCCATAGAACCAGTTGAGCGTCGTCGTCAGCGCGACCGCGCTCCCGTCCGCGTCGACCACCGAGAAGTGCGTCGTGTGCGGGCCGCTCGCGCTCGCGAGGCCGGCGCTCACGATCTCGGTCGACGGCGTCGCCTTGTCCTTGGCGATCGTCGCGCGCTGGTCCTTTGCCCACGCCTCGGAGAGCAGCTCGTCCAGCGGCATCTTGACGAAGTCGGGATCCCCGAGCTTGGCGTTGCGCGCGGCGTACGACCGGCGCATCGCCTCGAAGATGAAGTGCAGCGCCTCGGGCGACTGCCACCCGAGCGTCTTCAGATCGATGCCCTCGAGGATGTGGCAGATCATCGCGAGCGTGACGCCGCCGGACGACGGCGGCGGCATGACGTTCATCTTGTAGCCGCGGTAGCTCACCTCGAGCGGCGTCCGCCACTTCGCCTGGTAGCCCTTGAGATCGGCGGCGGTGAGGATGCCGCCCTCGCTCTTCATCTGCGCGACGATCGCCGCGGCGGTCGGCCCTTCGTAAAAACCGGCCGGCCCCTTCTCGGCGATGCGCCTCAAGACCGCGGCGATGTCGGGGTTCTTGAAGAGCGTGCCCTTCGCCGGCAGCTCGCCGTTCGGGAAGAAGAGCGCCGCCGAGGCGGGGTGCTTCTTCATGCGCTCGCCTCCCCACTTGAACGTGTCGAGGTAGGCGTCGTCGACCTCGAAGCCCTTCTCCGCGAGCGCGATCGCCGGGGCGAGGAGCTCTTTCCACGTCTTCTTCTTCGAGCCGAGCGTTTTGTGCAGCTCCCAAAGGCCCGCGACGCTGCCCGGCGTGCCGGCGGAGCGGATGCCCTCGCGCGCGGCGGGGAGCATCTTGCCGCTCGCGTCGAGGTACATGTCGCGCGAGGCGGCCGCCGGCGCGCTCTCGCGGAAGTCGAGCGCGCGCACGTCGGTGCCGATGCGCGTGACCGCGAAGCCGCCGCCGCCGAGGTTGCCGGCGGTGGGGTACGCGACGGCGAGCGCGAACGCGGTGGCCACCGCGGCGTCCACGGCGTTGCCGCCCGCGGCGAGGACGTCGCGCCCGACCTTCGAAGAGAGCGCGTTGTCGCTCACGACCATGCCGCGCGTTCCCTTCACGACGACCGGGGTCTTGTATGGCCACGCGTCGGGGACCTTGGGTGCGGGCGGCGGCGCGGGCGGCTCGGGCGGCTTCTCGGCGGGGGCCTGCGCGACCGTCGGCGGAGGCCGCGGCGCCGGCGCCGGCGGGGCCCCGCAGGCGGTGACGACGACGAGCAGCCCAAGGACATGGCGGAGACTCATTGGGCCGGCAGCTTAGAGCGAACGTCGCTCTCCCGTAGCGGCAAACGACGGGGTCTGGTCCACGAGGAGGCGCGCGGGCCGCAAAAAAACGCAGGGGCCCTCGGCGCGCGCCTCCGAGACTGGCGCGACGGCCGAGATGTCGTAGAGTCCGCCGCCATGCGCTGGACAGGACTGCTCGGATTGACCTCGATCGTCGCGGCCTGCGCGAATGGACAGGCGACGACCGCCGAGGCGACGCCCTCCCCGTCCGACGGGACCGACGCCGCCGTCCCCGCGACCGTGGCCCCCGACGCCGCCCCGCCGAACGTGACGCCCGACGCCGCCGTCACGCCGGACACGGACGCCTCGCCTCCGCTGGACGCGTCGACCTCCTTCGCGTGCGCCCAGACGTTCGACTTCGAGTCGACCGACGGCAGCTTCACCCACGTGCCGCTCGACGGCGCGAGCGGCGGCGCCTTCGACGCGTGGAGCTGGGGCGCGGCCTCGGCGGCGCCGAGCTGCCACTCGGGGACGAAGTGCTTCGCGACGAACCTCGCGGGCCCGTACGCCCAGTGCCAGCGCGCCGAGCTCCGCTCGCCGGTGATCGACCTGTCGTCCTGCGCGACGGCCGGCACTCTGCAAGTCACGTTCTGGCACGCGTACGATTTCCTCGGCTACACCGACGCGTCGGGCGCGGCGTTCTACGACGGCGGCATCGTCGAGATGTCCGGCGATGGCGGGGCGACCTGGACGCAGGCGGTCCTCTCGCCGCCGTCGGTCGGAAACGTCGCCATCGCGCCGCGCCGCGGCGTCTTCGGGCAGTACGCCTGCCCGGGGCCGAAGACGTTCCACGTCGACGCGCAGAGCGGCTTCATCAACGCGAGCAGCGGGTGGCAGGCGGTCGAGGCCGATGTGCCCGCCGCGCTGCGCACCCGTCAATTCATGGTTCGCTTCGCGTACTCGAGCGGCAAGAGCACGGCGGACAACGCGCTCGTCGTCAAGAAGCCGGGCTGGCACATCGACGACGTCGCGATCGTCGCGCGGTGACTCACCGCGGCGAAAACGGGCGGAGCGAGTTCGGGATGATGGCCTCGATCTGCTCGCGCGTGATCGCGCCGCGCTCGTCGACCGCGTAGTCGTCCTTCTCGACCTGCAGCGTGCGCGTGCCGGTGACGTCGGCCTTGCCGATGAGCCGATACGAGATCGTCGGCTGCGCGATCGCCTCGCCGATGAGCGCGAGGGCGAGGTCGACGGGGATCGCGATCGGCGTCCGCACGCTCGTCGTCTGTCCGGCCGGCAGCCAGAGCCCGTCACCCGGCGGCCGGAAATCGAGCGGCACCGAGTACCGGTCGGCCATCATGACCTGCCCGCGCATGGCGCGGATGGCGACGTCGTAGCCGTTGGGGTTGAAGACGTCGACGACCACCGTCATGAGCACTGTCGGCGGGAACGTCTGCAGCTGGAAGCCGCTGATCTCCGCGTGGTTCAGGTGCATCGTGGGCTTGCTGACGCACGCGGCGCACGTCCACGTCGCGAGGGCCAGGGTCGCGGCGTGAAGGGCGCGACGCGCGCGGGACGGGCGAGGGAGCATGCCGGTCAGTCTAGATTGAATTTGCATCGGCGACGACGAGCGGCATGGGCGCGCCGCTCGCCTGCGCGCGCGCGCCGCCGCGATCAGCCGCCGAGCAGGCCGAAGCCCTTGGCGAAGTAGAAGATGCCGGCCGCGCCGACGGCCATGCTCACGAGCCACAGCGGCCGCCGCTTCGTGAGCGCGGCGATGGCCGCCAGCGCGATCGAGACCTGAAAGACCGTGACGGCGAGCGCGAAGCGGTGGTGGTGGTGGAAGAACTCTTCGCCCCGCTCGCCGCGCTCCTTCACCTCCGCCTCGAGCTTCTTCGCCTCCGCCTCGATCTCCTCCTGGTCCTTTTTGTACTTGTCGCGGCGCTGGGTCATCTTCGCGGCGATCTCCGGCGTCGTCGCGATCTCGGCCTGGACCTCGAAGAGCGTCGATTTGGTGCCCTTCGCTTGGTAGTACGCCCACTGATCGGTCGCCTTCGACTGCGCGAGGATCGCCTCGTTCTTCGCGAGCAGCGCCTCGCTCTCGTTGGCCCCGGACTCGAGCGATGCGATCGCCGCGAAGACCGCGATGAGCGCCGTCGAGAGCGAGAGGTACAGGGTCCACTTCGGCCCCTCCTCGCCGCCGCCCTTCTCCTGGCGCTCACGCGCCGATTCCATCTGCTCCCGAAGCTCCGCCGTCTCTAGCTCTTCGCCCATGGCGCAGGTTAATCACGCCTCGGGCGCACAAGCCAGCGGCGGTGGGGCGCTGGCAAGCGTGATCGCGCCGCCGCGTGGGATCGATTGGGACGCGCGCGCCCGCCGGCGGGACGCGGGCGCGCGCAGGCGAGCGCCTCCCCGCCAGGGTTGCGCGCGAATTCCCTAAAAAAAAGGCCATCCGCCGAACGAACGCCCGTGGTGCGCGGATTGCAAAGTGAGTGTGCATGCGTAACCGAGCCTCGACGCTCGCGCTCGCATGCTCCCTCGCATCCCTCTTCGCGCCGCGTGCCTACGCTGCGGACGCGTTGACGATCGAGACCGTCGAGCATGGTGCGTGGTCGTCTTCCATCGCGGCACTACAGACCGATCCGCGCGCCGAAGGGAGCACGCTCCACGTCGTCGTCCGCGACGGCAACGGGCGCGCGCTGCCCTGCGGCTCGTACACGCTCGCGTTCGACGACGCGGGGGTGAAGGCGTTCGAGCTTGGCCCGTGCGCCGCGGCTGCGCAGGCGACGTCGATCGTCCTCGCGCACCGCACGGCGCTCTTCGAGCACGGCGCCCCCGACGGCGCGGGACCGTCGACCCCACGCGAGGTGCTCGTCGTGGCCTCGCGCGTGGAGACGGCCGGGGCGTCGGGCGGCGCCAAGGTGGAGGCGAAGAGCGCCGTCGCGTGCTCCGCCGAGGTGAGCCCGTACATGCCGGACCTCGAGCACGGGACCCGCGTCCCGCTGCACCCGGGGCGGTACGTCCTCAAGACGCGCCAGCCCGACGTGCGCGTGACGCACGACGACACGCACTGGACACTCGCGCGCGACGCGGCGAGCGCCGACGCGATCGACTACGAGCTCCACGACGCGAAGACCGCCACGGTCGTCCTGCGCGAGCGCGTCATGCTGTCGTGCGGCGGTCCGCCGCGGGGCGCGTCGGTGGCCGCGGTGGTCCGCCTCGACGCGGCGCCGCCGTTGTCGCGGGCGTCGCTCGCCGACGCGCCCGGCGAAGCGGCGAGCGCCGAAGAGAAGCCGTGGGAGGGGCACGCGTGGACGGTGAGCGCGCGCAGCGGTGTCGCCGTGCTCAAGGCGGGCGGCCTCGTCTTCCAAAACTCAAGCGGCTACGCCGAGGCGGCGTCGCTCGGCCTGCGCGACGCGGCGGGCGTGTCGAGCGGGCTGCACTTCGCGTTCGAGCGCCCGTGGCTGTACACGTCGATCGGGCTCGATTTCGCGTACGCGGGGGTCGCCGATCGATCGCTCTACGCGTTCAGCGGCGCCACGACCGTCGCGCCGTCGATGCATGTCGGCCTGCTCAGCGCGTACGCGGGCCCGCAGGTCGCCCTCAGCTCGTACCAGGTGACGGCCGCGCACGGGACGCGCTGGGAGTGGGGCTCGAAGCCCGACATCGGCCTCGGCGCCGCGGCGGGCGCGCGCCTCCACTTCCCGGACGGCGCGTCGACGTGGGTGCTCGGCGTCGAGGCGAGCACGCCGGTCGCCGGCCGAGAGCCGACCCTCTTCCTCGTGTCCCTCGGCTGGGGCGGCGGCCGCTGAGCATCGCCGCGTACGCGGCCTGGTTTTTCCAAACGAAGCGGAGGTTCCCATGAGTTTTCCGATGAAGAGTGTGGTCGGTCTCGTTTTCGCCACCACGTGCACGGCGCTGTCGTTCGCGACGGGCGCGTGCAGTAGCGGCGTCCCCGCCGTGGCCGCGCAGCTCGACGCCGGCTACGGCGCGGCGACGACGGCGCACGACCCGTGCACGGCCGAGGGCTTCCGGAACCCGACGCCCAACTCGGTCGTCTGCCCGGGCGCGCAAGGCTGCGTGTGCGGAAACGGCGATATCTGCTGCCTGCAGGCCGTCGATTCGTCGAAAGGGAGGTGCGGCAAAATCGGCACGTGCCGCTCCCTCGCGCTCACGTGCGACGGACCCGAGGACTGCAACGCGGGCCCCACGACGACGGCGAAGGACGGCATGATCGACGGCGGCGTCGACGCGGCGAGCCCGGCCGATGCCGGCGCCCCGGACGCGACGATTCCCCCGCCTCCGCCGCCACCTGCGCCCGGCGTGGACGCAGGAACGGGCACGCCGGTAGCTCCGTCGCAAGTCTGCTGCCTCGACGAGGCGTCCGGGACGACCGGCGGCGGCTCGACGTGCCGGCCGCAAGGCGGGTGCGTGGGAAAGGTGCTCTGCCGCGTCGACGACGACTGCAAGAGCGTTCCAGGGCTCTCGCACTGCCGCCCCGCCGACTACGGAACGCCAGGCGTGGAGGACCGCGGGCTCGACGGGCTCGTCGGCACGTGCCAGCGATGAGCGCCCAGGCCGGCCGCACCGCGCTCACCAGAAGCGTCTGCGTCGCGCTGGCGCTTCTCCTCGTCGCGGCGTGCGCAGACAGCCCGACGACTTCCGCGACGAGGAACGCGTGCGCGTCGAGCGTCACCGGCGGCGCGCGGAGCGTGACGTGCCCCGGCGTCACCGGCTGCGCGTGCGCGGCGCCGCAGATCTGCTGCCTCGGCGCGATCGACAGCCGGGCGGGCACCTGCCAAGATCCCCGCGCGTGCGGCGGGCTCGAGCTGACGTGCGACGGCCCCGAAGACTGTAGCGGCGGCGTGTGCTGCCTGACGGCGACGGGCTCGACGTGCACGGCCGCGAGCGCGTGCAGCGGCGCGTGGCTCTGCCGCGGCGACGCGCACTGCGCGGGCAGCCCAGGCGGCAGCAACTGCGTGCCCGCCGACTTCGGCACCCCCGGCGTAGCGGACCGCGGCCTCGACGGGCTCATCGGCATCTGCCGCCAGTAGCGGGAGAACGGGCGCACCCCGGGCCGTCCGGGGACGGGGCAAATCCGTCCGGGACACCCGCCGCGCGGAGCGATCCAGGGAAATTCCTGCGCGCGAGGGGTGGCACGGCGCGTGTGTAGGGAGGGGGCACGATGCTCCGCGCCCTCATCTCGCTCGCCTTCGCCTCGCTGGCGTTCGTCCTCGCCAGCGGGGCCGTCCTGCGTCCCGCGTTCGCGGCGGGCGCGCGGCACGACGGCGCGGACGGCGCGGAGGACAGATGGGACGCGCGGCTCGGTGCCGAGGCGTCGGTGGCGACACGCTGGATCTGGCGCGGTGTCGCGCTCAGCCGCGGACCGGTGGCGCAGCCCTCGGTGTCGGCGGCGGCGATCGGCCTGACGGCGGAGGCGAGCTGGGCGCTCCTAGAGAACGCGGCGCGCGACGGACCGAGCGCCGCGAGCCTCGAGGTCGCGCGCCCCTTCGCGTGGCGCGGGCTCGAGGTAGGGCCCGGCTTCGCCGTGTACGCGCGCCCGCGCGAACGGACGGCCGAGGCGACGCTCGAGGCCGCGTTCGCGCGCGGACCGGTGCGGCTCACGACGGCGCACGCCGTCGACGTCGGCGCGAACCCCTACGCGTGGTTCGGGACGGCCGGCGGCGGGCTGACGCTCGCGCGCGGGGCGGCGACCGTGACGGTCGAGGCAAGCCTCGGCTTCGCGAGCGCCGCGCACGCTCGCGCGTACTTCCATCGTGACGGGTCCTTCGTCGACCTCGCCCTCGCGAGCGCGAGCGGCCGCTACGACTTCACGCCCCACGTCTACGCCGCGGTGCGCATGGAAGGCAGCGCGCTCCTCTCCCCCTCCCTCCGCAAGAGCCACGCCGAGCCGACGCTCGGGGCGGCGTCCCTCGCGCTCGGCTTCGAGCTCTGAACCGTCAGGACCCCTCCTATGCACCTCGATTCGACCGTTTCGTCGCCCTCCTCCGTCCGTCTGCGCGCGCGTCGCGCCCTCGCGCCGCGGTTCGAGCTTCCCCGCCTGGCGATCACGCCTGAGGACGCCGTGGTCGCGGCGGCCGCCGCGATGGCTGTGCTCGTGCTCCGCGTCACGCGCGAGGAAAGGCTCGCGCTCCGCGTCGCGCCGTGTGCGCGTCCCGACGCGGCCATCACGCTTCACCTCGAGGCGGATCTCGGAAGGACGCTCGGCGCGCTGGCCGAGACTGTGCGCGCCGAGCTCGCGCGTGGATCGTGGGCGGCGGAGGCGACACGCCTCTCCTGGTCCGACGCGTCGGGCGCGACGGAGCTCTCGTTCGTCGTGAGCCTCGAGGACGGGCGGATCGACCTCGAGCGCTCGCGGCACCGCGGCGTCGCGATGACGCCGGAGCCTCTCGCCGCGCTCGCCGACCAGCTCGAGCGCGCGCGACAAGCTGTGCAAACGCGTCCGGAGACGCGGATCGCCGACGTCAGACTGCTCCGCGCAGCCGAGCGCGCGCGGGTTCTCGCGGAGCTCTCGGCCTCGGAGCTCCTTCCCGAGCTCGCCGCCCCGGGGCTGCTCCACACCCTCTTCGAGGCGCACGCACGCGGGACGCCGGGCGCGATCGCGGCCGAAGAAGCCGGAGTCGCCATCGGCTACGGTGAGCTCGACGCGCGCGCGGAGCGCCTCGCGGGTCACCTTCGCGCGCGAGGGATCGGCCCGGGCGACTTCGTGGCGCTCTGGCTCCCCCGGTCGGCGGACGCGTACGCGGCGCTTCTCGGTGTCCTCAAATCGGGCGCGGCGTACGTTCCGCTCGATCCCGAGACGCCGGTCGCGCGCGTCGCCCAGGTCATGGCCGACTGCAAGGTCGCCGCCTTGATCACCACGTCCTCGCAGGGCGCGCCGGCGAGCGGTGTGCACCGCATCGTCCTCGACGGCGACTGGGACGACGCGCGACCGGTGGCCCGATGCGACGCGCCGACGCCGCGCGCGCCGCGCCCCGAGGACCTCGCGTACGTCATCTACACGTCCGGATCGACGGGCCAGCCGAAGGGCGTCGCGGTGACCCATGCGAGCGCCCGACACCTCGTGCTCGCGGAGCAGCGCCTCTTCGCGGTTACCCCGCGCGATCGCGTGCTCCAAGGGTTCTCGCTCGCCTTCGACGCGGCGGTCGAGGAGGTGTGGCTCGCCTTCGCCGCCGGGGCCACGCTCGTCTGCGGGGCCAAGGCTGCGATGCTCGACGATCTCGCGTGCTACCTCACGCGGGAGCGCGTGACGGTGCTCTCGACCGTCCCGACCCTGCTCGCGCGCGTGAACGGCGACCTGCCGACCGTGCGCCTGCTGATCGTCGGCGGCGAAGCGTGCCCGGAGGCGCTCGCCGCGCGCTGGGCGACGGCGACGCGCGCGATGTACAACACGTACGGTCCCACGGAGGCGACGGTGATCGCGACGTGCAGCCGCCTCGCGCCGAACGCGCCCGTCACGCTCGGCCGCCCGATCCCCAACTACCGCTGCTACGTCCTCGATCGCGCGGGCCAGCCGGCGCCCGTCGGCGTCGCCGGGGAGATCCACATCGGCGGCGTTGGCCTCGCGCTGGGCTACCTCGGGAAGCCGGAGCTCACGGCGTCGCGCTTCGTGCGTTGCCCCTTCGCCGGCGAGCACGAGGCGCCGCCGATCCTTTACCGGACAGGCGATCTGGGCCGCCTCGATGATCGCGGTGAGATCACGTTTCTCGGGCGGGTCGACGACCAGGTGAAGATTCGCGGCTTCCGGATCGAGCTCGGCGAAGTCGACGCCGCGCTGCTCGCCTGCCCAAGCGTCGCCGGCGCGTGCGCGGCGGTGCGCGAGGACGGGGGCGGTCCCGCCATCGTCGCGTATGTCGTCGTTCGCGAGGGCGGGCCTTCGGACGTCGAGCTCCGGCGTCGCCTCGGCGAGTCGCTGCCCCCTTACATGGTGCCGTCGCGGTTCGTGCGCCTGCCCGCGCTGCCCACGCTCACGAGCGGAAAGGTCGATCGCCGCGCGCTTCCCGCGCCGACCGCAGAGTCGCTCGACCCCGAAGGTGGCGACGACGACCCGCCGCCCGAGATGCCACGCGGTCCAATCGAAGAGCTGCTCGCGCGCTGCTGGTGCGCGCTGCTCGGGCGACGCCGAGTCGCGCGCGACGAGTCGTTCTTCCTCGACCTCGGCGGCCACTCCCTGCTCGCGGCGCAGATGGTCTCGCGCCTCCGCCGCGAGCCCGCCTTCGCGGGCATCTCGGTCCGCGACGTCTATGAGCACCCAACGATCGCCACCCTCGCGGCCTCGCTCGTCGCGACCTCGGCGGCGACGGGCGCCTCAAGCCGCGAGGTTCCGCGAAGGGCCAGAGGCGTGCGCCAGGTGCCGCTGCTCTGCGCGGTGGCGCAGGCGCTCGGCCTCTACGCGATCTTCGCCGTTCACACCGTGCACTGGATCGCCCCGTTTCTCACCTACGCGGCCCTTCGCGCGGGCGGCGGCGCGGCCGAGCCCGCGCTCGCCGCAGCGGCATGCGCGCTCCTCGCGGTGCAGCCCGCGCTCCTCCTCGTGACGGCGGCGGCCAAATGGCTCGTCGTCGGTCGGTACCGGCCCGGTCGATACCCGCTCTGGGGGGCGACGTACGTGCGCTACTGGCTCGTCGAGCGGCTTTTGGCCATCGCGCCGACCCGATTTCTCGTCGGCACCCCGCTGCTCGGCGCGTATTACCGGCTCCTTGGCGCGCGCATCGGCGCAGACGTGCACGTCGCCACGGACAACATTCGCGCCTTCGACCTCGTCACGATCGGCAGCGGCACGGCGCTCGGCGTAGACGCTCGCATCACGGGGTACACGATCGACGGCGGGGAGCTCGTGGTCGGCGGCGCCACCATCGGAGCGCGGTGCGAGATCGGCGCGCGCGCGGTGCTCGCCCCCGGAGCGCGGATGGGCGACGGCGCCCGCGTGGGCGAGCTCTCGATGCTGCCGGAAGGCGCGGCCATGCCCGCGGGCGCGCGATGGCGCGGCTCCCCCGCGAGCCCGTCCCCCCTTGCCGAAGGCCGCGCCGAGCCCGAGGCCAACGGCGCGCCGATTCCGCCGCCGCGCGCGGCCCGAAGGGCAGCGCTCACGGCAGCGTACGCCGCGCTCGCGTTCCTGCTGCCTGCCCTCGCGGTGGCGGCGCTCCTGCCGGGCCTCGCCCTCTTGCACGCGTGCGAGGAGCGCATCGGCGCGTGGGCGCTCACGTTGGCGCCGCTCGTCGCGACGAGCTTCGTCGTGCTCCTTTGCCTCGCGATCGTCCTCTTGAAGCGACTCGCGGTCGGACGTGTGCGGCCTGGCCGGTACGCGCTCTTCAGCGTGACGGCGCTACGCCTGTGGCTCTTCGAACGGGCAATGAGCGTGAGCCTCGACGTACTGGGAGGCCTCTACGCGACCCTCTATCTGAATCCTTGGCTCCGCCTCCTTGGCGTGAAGCTGGGGCGCGGCGCGGAGGTGTCGACGGCGTCGTCGGTGATCCCGGAGCTCGTCTCGATCGGCGACGACGCGTTCGTCGCCGACTGCGTCTCCCTCGGCACGCCGCGCATCGGCGGCGGCGCCCTGAATCTGGCGCCGACGCGCATCGGCGCGCGCGCGTTCGTGGGCAACAGTGCGGTCGTCCCAGGGGGCAGCCGTCTCGGTGACGACGCGTTGCTCGGCTGCTTGTCGATTGCGCCGCCGCCCGGCGAGGCAAAGGCCGGCGCCGCGTGGTTCGGCTCGCCGCCCCTCGCGCTCCCTCAGCGCCAGGCGAGCACCGCGTTCCCCGTCTGGTCCACGTACCAGCCGACACGCAAGCTCGTGGCGCAGCGCCTCGCGATCGAAGCGCTGCGCGTCACGTTGCCGACCGCTTGCTACGTCGTCCTCACTTGGCTGCTCGTGGACGCGATCGTCGCGCTCTGGAGCGTTCTCTCACCGATCGCACTCGCGTTCGTTGTGCCGCTCCTGGGCGCCGCGTTTGGCGCGCTCGCTGCGCTCTGGGTCGTGGCGATCAAGTGGGCGGTGATCGGGCGCTATCGCTCTGGCGAGCACCCGCTCTGGAGCACGTTCGTCTGGCGAACCGAGCTCGTGACGGCGATGCACGAGAACCTCGCCGATCCGCTCTGGACCCAGATGCTCGTGGGGACACCGTGGGCCGCGTGGTTCTTCCGCGCCCTCGGGGCGAAGATCGGCCGCGCCGTCCACCTCGGCACGACCCAGCTCACCGAGTACGATCTCGTGTCGGTCGGTGACGGCGCGTGCCTGAACACCGACTGCACCGTCCAGACTCACCTGTTCGAGGACCGGGTGATGAAGGTCTCGCGCGTGACGATCGGCGATGGCGCAAGCGTCGGCGCGGAGTCGGTCGTCCTCTACGACGCCACGCTGGAGGACGGCGCGTCGCTTGCGCCGCTGTCGCTAATCATGAAGGGCGAGCGACTCCCGAAAGGAACGCGGTGGGCCGGCAGCCCTGCGCGACCGGCCTCGCGGTGACCTGCGCCGGGTGCCGCGCGCTCACCTTCGTAGCCACTCGGACACGAGCCAGTCGAGGGCGCCGCCCTTCGCCTGGCGCATCGCGCGGTCGACGCGCAGCGCCCGCGCGTCGACCGCTTTCGTCCCGTACGCGCGCGCGTAGAGCACCCAGTTGGACAGCTCGTAGTGGTGAAGCAGGCCGGCGAAACGGTGCCGGTCAAACGCGGCGAGCGCGGTCATCGCCGCCTCGGCGTCGCCGGCGGCGTGGAGCGCGGTCGTCGCGTCGAAAAGGAGCTCGCGCAGCTCTTCGAAGGCGTGCTCCGGGGCCTCCGCCATCGCGAGGAGCAGCGCCTCGAACGCCCGCGCCGAGAGCCCGGCCGAAGTCGCCGCGTCGGCCATCGCCGGGACCTGGGTGGCCAGGAACGCCGCGTCCGGCGCGGAGCGCAGCAGCCGGCCGACGAGGTAGACGTCGAACGCGCTCGCGATCGACTCGCCGAGGAAGAGCGCCGACGCGGACGCCGCGCGCCTCCTCGATGGAAGGGCGCGCGCCGCGAGGTGATGCCACGCCGCGTGCGCGACCACGTCGGCGTGGAGTGGCCCCTCGAGCACGTCGCCGCCGGCATCCGCACCCCAGTACGTCAGGTTGAGCAGGACCGCGCGGTCCCACCGCCCGGCGAGCGAGCGCGGCAGGAGCCGGAACGGATACCCGTCCCGGCGAAGCACATTCTTGAGCTCGCCGTACAGGGCGACGCCGCGGAAGGCGCGCTCGTCGTCGATCTTCAGCTGGTCGACCGTGCGCGTGTCGAAGCGCAGAGGGGCCCGTCGCGGCATCGTCCCGTCACGCTACCACCCCGGTGCCCGTCAACGACGCTCCCCGCCTCCCCCGAGCGCGACGCGCAGGCGGAGGAGGCGGGGGCGCGGCTGTCCCCCGGCCCTTGGGTCTGCCTGGAATTCTGCGCAGAGCAGTTCCCAGTCGAAGAGGTAGTGGTCCTCCCCGCCGGGTTGTGAAGCAGCGTCCGCATTTTTTTCCAGGCGAGGCCCAGGGCCGCGGCGCCCCCCGACGAAGTGGGCGCGCTGCGCACGCGTGCAAGTTGCAGGTGTCGCCGCCGGCGCTTCGCGTCTTCTTGCGGGAACCGGCGCTTCGCGTCTTCTTGCGGGAAGGAGCAAGCCGGAGTACGGTCCCACGCACGCCGGGGGGACACACAAAGCAGAGGGGAAATGGCCAACAAGGTCGTACGTTTACCAGTCGTCTCGGGTCTCGGTTCGACGCTTCGGAAGGACAACTGGTGGCTCGGCCCGGCGGTCACCGTCACCATCCTCAGCGGCTTCATCGTCTACGCGACGTTCCGCGCCTTCGAGAACGCCTACTTCGAGGTCGGCCCGTACCTCTCGCCCTTCTATTCGCCGTACATCGAGAGCAAAGGGTTCGGGATCCCGTTTCTCTCGCCGGCGATGCTGATCCTCCCGGGCCCCGCCAGCTTCCGGTTCACTTGCTACTACTACCGCAAGGCCTACTACCGGGCCTTCGCCATGGACCCGCCGGCGTGCGCGGTCGGCGAACGGAACGCGCACAAATACAACGGCGAGAAGAAGCTCCTCCTCTTCCAGAACCTGCACCGCTTCGCGATGTACGTGGCCGTCTTGTTCCTCGTGTTTCTCTGGCACGACTTCATCAAGTCACTCAACTGGGACGGCCATTTCGGCATGGGCTTCGGCTCGCTCGTCCTCCTGACGAACTGCACGCTGCTCTCCGGCTACACGTTCGGGTGCCACTCGTTCCGCCACCTCGTGGGCGGCAGCGTCGACAGCTATAGCGAAGCCCCGCTC
>JAYVXL010000161.1:0-7899 GCA_043785185.1 Myxococcales bacterium | reverse complement strand
GGCGCAGCTCCTTCCTCACCTGCGCGTCGAGGGCGCCGAACGGCTCGTCGAGGAGGAGCACGCGCGGCTCGATCGAGAGCGCGCGCGCCAGGGCGACGCGCTGCCGCTGCCCGCCGGAGAGCTCGCTCGGGCGTCGCGGTCCGTGCTCCCCGAGGCGGACGAGGTCGAGCAGGCGCGTCACGCGCTTCACGATCTCCGCCTCCGCGGGCCGTTCCTTGCGCGGCATCACCCGCAGCCCGAACGCGACGTTCTCGAAGACGCTCATGTGCTGGAAGAGGGCGTAGTGCTGGAAGACGAAGCCCACGCGCCGCTCGGCCGGGTGAGAGGCGGTGAGGTCCACGCCGTCGCAGGTGACCGTCCCGGCGTCCGGCGCCTCGAGACCGGCGAGCACGCGAAGCAGCGTCGTCTTTCCGGACCCCGACGGCCCCAGCAGCGCGAGCAGCTCGCCGCGCTCCACGTGGAGCGATACGTCATCGAGCGCCACGAAGGCGCCGTAGCGCTTGGTCACGCCGCGCACGTCGATCATGCGTGCGCTCCTCTCTCGGCCCGCCGCTCCACGAGCGTCTTGGCGACGAGCGTAGCCACCGCGAGGAGCAAGAGGAGCGACGCGACGGCGAACGCGCCCGCGAAATCGTACTCGTTGTAGAGGATCTCGACGTGCAGCGGCATCGTGCTCGTGCGACCGCGGATGTGCCCCGACACGACGGACACGGCGCCGAACTCGCCCATCGCGCGCGCGTTGCAGAGGAGCACGCCGTAGAGGAGCCCCCAGCGGATCTTCGGGAGCGTCACGCGCACGAAGGTCTGCCAGCCGCTCGCGCCGAGCGTGACGGCCGCTTGCTCCTCCTCGGTGCCCTGCGTCTGCATCACGCTGACGAGCTCGCGCGCGACGAACGGGAACGTGACGAACACGGTCGCGAGGACGAGCGCGAGCGGCGTGAACAGCACGCGAACGTCGTGCGCGAGGAGCCACGGGCCGAGGGCGCCGCGCGCTCCGAAGAGGATCACGAACACGAGCCCCGAGATGACCGGCGAGACCGAGAGCGGAAGCTCGATGAGCGTCACGAGGAGGCTCTTCCCCGGGAAGTCGCCGCGCGTGATCGCCCACGCGGCGGCGACGCCGAAGACCGTGTTGAGAGCGACGGCCGCGCCGGCGGTGACGACCGTGAGCTTCATCGCCGACTGGGTCTCCGGCGCCGTGACCGCGGCGGCGTACGCAAGCACGCCGCGCGAGAGCGCCCCCATGACCACCGCCAACACCGGCACGACGAGCACGACGCCCAGGAACAGCGCGACGACGCCGCCGAGCGCGTACGGCGCGCGCGCGGAGGAGCGCCTCACGGCCGCAGCCGTCGCGCGGCGCGGCGCTGCAGCACGTTCACGGTGAGGAGAAGCGCGAACGACGCGGTGAGCATGACCGTCGCGATCGCCGCGGCGCCGGCGTAGTCGTACTGTTCGAGCTTCCCGATGACGAGGAGCGTCGTCACCTCCGTCTTCATCGGCATGTTGCCGGCGATGAAGACGACCGAGCCGTACTCGCCGAGCGCGCGCGCGAAGGCGAGCGTGAAGCCCGTCAGGACCGCCGGCGCGACGGCCGGGAAGATGACGCGGCGAAACGTCTCGAAGGGGCTCGCGCCGAGGAGCGTCGCGGCTTCTTCGGATGCGCGGTCGACCTCGAGCAAGGAGACCTGCACCGTGCGCACGACGAACGGCAGCGACACGAACGACAGCGCGATGACGATGCCGAGCGGCGTGTACGACCCCTTCACGCCGACCCGCGCGAGGAGGCCGCCGAGCCACCCCGACGGCGCGTACACCGTCGCGAGCGTGATCCCGGCGACCGCGGTGGGGAGCGCGAGCGGCAGATCGATCGCTGCGTCCACGAGGCGCCGCCCCGGGAATCTGTAGCGAACGAGCACCCACGCCGTCGCGAAGCCGAAGACGGTGTCGATCGCCGCGGCCGTGAGCGACGTCCCGAACGTGAGGCGGTACGACGCGACGACGCGCGGGTCGGTCGCCGCGCGCACGAAGGCGGCGACCCCGCCCTCGCCGCTCTTCACGACGAGCGCCGCCAGCGGCAGGAGCACGATCAGCGAGAGGTAGGTGAGCGAGAGCCCCAGCGTGAGCCCCACTCCGCCAAAGATGCGCGGCGGCTTGCGGCCCGCCGTCGCCCCCTCGTCCGGCGGCGACGCCGCGGGCGTCGTGCGTGAAGGGAGCGCGGCCTCCACGCTCACCTCACCGCGGGTCGAAGGAGCTGATCGAACGTCGCACCGTCGGCGAAATGCGCTTTCTGGGCCGCCTGCCAGCCTCCGAACGCGTCGTCGACGGAGAAGAGCGCGACGGCGGTGGGCGTCGTCGCGCCCTCCGGCGGCCTTCGCGGCCGATAGCCGTGCCGCGCGACGATGCGCTGCCCCTCGTCCGAGTAGAGATACTGCAGGTACGCCTGGGCGACCGCGCGCGTGCCACGCCGGTCGACGACCTTGTCCACGACGGCGACGGGCGGCTCGGCGAGCACGCTCTCGTTCGGCACGACGACGTCGAGCTTGCCCTCGCCGAGCTCCTTCATCGCGAGGTGCGCCTCGCTCTCCCACGCGAGGAGCGCGTCCCCGATCCCGCGCTCGGCGAAGCTCGTCGTCGCCGCGCGCGCGCCGGAGTCGAGCACGGCGGCGTTCTTGTACAGCTTGGCCACGAAAGCGCGCGCCTCCGCGTCCGAGCCGCCGGGTTGCCGCATCGCCCACCCGTACGCTGCGAGATAGACCCAGCGCGCGCCGCCGCTCGTCTTCGGGTTGGGGGCGACGAGAGACACGCCGTCCTTCGCGAGATCGGCCCACCCGTGCACGCCCTTGGGGTTCCCCTTGCGGACGAGGAACACGATCGTCGAGGTGTACGGCGTGCTCCGGTCCGGCAGCCGCGTCTGCCAGTCGGCGGCGACGAGCCCGCCCGCGGCGAGCGCGTCGATGTCGTAGGCGAGGCCCAGCGTGACGACGTCCGCGTCGAGGCCGTCGAGCACCGCGCGCGCCTGCTTTCCCGAGCCGCCGTGCGACTGCTTCACGACGACGGTCTGCCCCGTCTGCGCCTTAAACTGCGCGGCGAACGCCTTGTTGAACTCCTCGTAGAGCTCGCGCGTCGAATCGTACGACACGTTGAGGATCTCCACGGTGGAGCGCGGCGGGGCGCCGCCCGCGGCCGACTCATCGCCGCGCGTGCAGCTGCCCGCGACACCGAACAGGAGGAGCAGGGAAAAGAAGAGGATGGGTCGCCAGCTCATGAGGCTGCTCCCGGGCCGGCACAGGTGCGCCCCTCCGTGTGGTTCATTAAAAGAGATATACGTTCGCTATAGCGAACGGTCAAGCGAGCGTCTTCGACGGCGCTCTTAGTGCCACTCCGCGGCGAGGGCCACCGTCCGCGCGTGCTCGGGGACCTGTTCGAGGAAGCTCCGGCGCAGCGAAGCGTCGCGCAGCCGCTGCGCCCGCTCCTCGAGCCGCGCGCGCGCCGCTCGGATGGCGTCGCGCGCGCCCTCTTCGTCGCCGGACTCGCGCAGCGCCTCGGCGTGGACGAGGCGGACGAGCGCTTCTCCCTCTTCGACCCCGCCCAGCTCTTCGAGTGTGCGCATCGCCCCGGCGGCGGCGGTCAGGGCCTCGACGCGCGCGCCGCGGGCGAGGAGAATGCGCGCGAGCACCGCGGACGCGACCGCCAGCGTAGGCGGGATGTTGCGCACGACCTCGATCGCCGCGCGCACCTCGCGCTCGGCGTCGACGTGCTCGTGCCTTAGCTCGTGGATCATCGCGAGGTACACGAGAGAGCCGCCCATGATGCGCGGGTCGCTCTGCTGTTTGGCGAGCGCCACGGCGTCGGCCTCGACGGCCATCGCCTCGTCGAGCGCGCCGAGCCGCGCGAGGACGAGGCCCAGGTTGTGCTTGGCCGCAGTCATCACGTAGAGGAGGCCCGCGCGCTCGGCGTTGGAGAGCGCCTCGCGCAGCGCCCGCCCGGCCTCCGCGTACGCGCCGCATTTCATGAACGCGTAGCCGGCGTTGACGCTCGCGATGCACACGTTCCGCGCCGCGCCGACGCGCTGGAAGCTCGCGATCGCGGCGCGCACGAGGCCGAGATACCGCTCGTCGTCGCCGGCGACCATCGCGAGCGCCGCGCGCGCCTCGAGCGTGCGCGCGAGGCCGATCGGGTCGAGCGTACTCTCCGTCTCCTCCAGCTCGGCGGCCACCTCGTTGGCGAGCTCGGGATGGCCGGCGAAGAGGAGCACCGGCACCGCCCGCGCGAGCGCCGTCACGCGGCGCGGCATCGCGCTCTGCGGCGCGGCCTTGATCGCCCGCACCGTCTCGAGGAGGCGCGCGTGGTCCTGCAGTCGCCCCGTCGCGACGACCGACTCGGCGGCGGCGCCGTACCAGAGCTCGCCACCCGGCGAAAGCTCGCGCATCGCCTCCGCCGCGCACGTCGCCGCGAGCGCGTGCTCGCCGCGCCAGTTGTGGGCCTCGGCCGCGAGGAACTTGCACGCGCCGAGCGCCGCGCCCGTCGCGCCGCACGCGATCGCCTTCTCGCTGCGCGCGATCGTGGCTGCGAGGTCGCTGCCGTCGAGCGCCTGCTCGCTCGCGCGCTGGTACCACGCGACCGCGCGCGCCGGCTCCCCGCCGCGCTCGAAGTGCTCGGCGAGCACCGCGGCGTTGCGCTCGCCGGCTCGCTCGAGCCACTCGCCGGCGAGCTTGTGCCCGAGCTGGCGATCCTCGTCGGTGAGCATGGCGTTGGCGGCCTCGCGGATGAGCGCGTGGCGGAAGACGTACTCGGCCTCGCCCGGGAACTTCACCTCGCCGCGGCGGACGAGCAGCTCGTTGTCGCAGAGGCTCTTGAACTGCTCGGTGAGGTCGGCCGCGCGCTCGTGGCCGCCCAGCAGCGAGAGGACGCCGCTCTTCCAGAACGTCTCGCCGAACACGCTCGCCGCGCGGAGGACGAGGCGCGCCGACGCGTCGAGGCGCTCGATGCGCGCTTGGGCCATCGCGAGGACGGTCTCGGGCAGCTCGTCGCCGCGGCCTTGCGCGACGCTGCGAATCAGCTCCTCGAGGTAGAACGCGTTGCCCTGCGCGCGCTCGACGACGCGGCGCACGTCGTCCTCCGGCTGCGCGTCGCCGAGCATGTCGCGGGCGAAGCGGGTCGCTGCCTTGTTGCTCATCTCGCCGAGGCGCATCGTCGTGACCGCGCGGCCCGCCCAGAGCTGCGGGAAGAGCTCGAACAGCTCCGGCCGCGCGAGCGCGAGCACCATGACCGCGCGATCGCGCGCCTCACGCAGGAGCGCGTCGATGAAGCGCACGCTCGGGAGATCGCCCCAGTGCAGGTCCTCGAGGACGAGGAGGACCGGCGACTGGCTCGCCTCCGCCAGGACGAAGTCGACCCACGCGGCGCGCATCTGGTCGCCCATGAGCATCGGGTCGTGCCGCGCGACGCGCAGCGCCTCACTGTCCTCGGCGGCGAAGCGGATCCCGACGATCTCCCCGAGAAACTCGGTGACGCGCTGGACGTCGCGCGGCCCGACGTGCCGGCCGACGCGCGCGCGGAGCTTTCGTTGGCGCGTGGCGAGCGGCTCGCCGTCCTGCACCGCCGCGACGCCGAGGATGAGGGGCGCGATCATGCCGAACGGCGAACCGGCGCTCATCGGATCGCCGCGCGTCATCCAGACCGTCGCCGCGTCGCTCCTTTCTTTGAGGCGCTGGAGCAGCTCGTAGCGGACGCGGCTCTTGCCGACGCCGGCCGGCGCAGTGATGACGACGGCCTGCGCCGTCGGCTCGGCGACGCACTCGTCGAAGATCCCCACCAGCGTCGCCAGCTCGCGCTCGCGGCCGTAGCACGGATACGGCCGGCCCATGAGCGTGCGCGTGGCCTCGACCAGCGTGCGCTCGCGCACGAGCTCGAGCCCGGCGTGATCGCCGCGCAGCTCGAAGCGCGCGTCGAGGAGGCCCGCCGTCGCGTCGTCGATGCGCACCGGTCGCGGCTCGCCGGGCGAGGGCTCGCGCGGCGGGTGGTCGCGCAGGAGCGCCGCGGCGCGGTCGATCGCATCGCCGACCGGCAGCCGGCCGGTGAGCACGCTGCGGCCGGTCGCGAGCCCCATCGCCACGTCCGGTGCGACCGCGCGCATCGCGAGCGCGCAGCGCGCGGCGCGCGCGGCTTGATCGGTCGCGCTCGCGGTGCTCGCGAGCGTCGCGATCACCGCGCCGTTCGCGAGGGCCTCGACCTCCGCGCCGAACGGGACCGCGACCTCGCGCAGGCGGGGGCCGAGGTCGCCCATGCCGGCCCACGACGCCTCCTGGACCGTGCTCTCCGGCTCCTCGACGCCCTGCGGCGCGACGACGATGACGCTCACGAGCCGCCGCTCTTGCGCGGTCGTGAGCGCGTTCGGCGCGGCGCTCGGCTCGCGCCGTCGCGACGGAGCGTCGTCCGGCAGCTCGCCGAGCGCGGCGAGGAGCGCGTCGACCTCGCCGCCGTTTCGCGGCCGGCCCCCCGGGCTCTTGTCGAGCATGCGCGCGACGAGTGCGTCGAGCTCGGCGGGGACGTCGGGCATCGTCTCGCGCAGGCGCCGCGGCTCCTCGAAGAGCACGCGCGCCAGCACCGCGACGGCGTCCTCGCCCTGGAACGCGCGGTGACCGGAGATGCAGTGGTAGAGGACGCAGCCCAGCGAGAAGACGTCGGCGCGCGGGTCGACGTCGCGCGCGCCGCGCGCTTGCTCGGGCGCCATGTAGCCGGGCGTGCCGACCATGATGCCGGTGAGCGTGATGCCCGCGCCGCTGTCACCCGCGCGCGCGATCCCGAAGTCGAGGACCGTCGCGCGATCTTCGCGACCGCCCACGAGGAAGACGTTGCCCGGCTTGATGTCGCGGTGGACGATGCCGCGGCCGTGCGCGTACGCGAGCGCGTCGGCGATGCGCCGCCCGAGCGTGACCGCGCCGCGCAACGTGAGCGGCGCGCGCGCGAGCCGCTTGCCCAGGTCCTCGCCGTCCAGCCACTCGAGCGCGAGGTAGGCTCGCCCCGTCGCCGTCACGCCGTGCGCGACGTAGCGCACGATGCCGCGGTGCCGTAGCTCCGAGAGCAGCGCCGCCTCGCGCTCGAAGCGGCTCGTGCTCTCGTCGCCGGGCAGGCGCAGGACTTTCAGGGCGATCGTCTCGCCCGTCGCCCTGTCCGTCGCGCGGTACACCGAGCCCATGCCCCCGCCGCCCGCGCGCGCGATCACCTCGAACCGCGCGGCGAGGACGTCCCCGGGCTTCAGATCCATGCGGGATGGAGTATACCGGCATGTCGATGGACGCGGCGGGCTTGGCGGAGACGCGCGAGAAGATCGAGGCGCACCTGACGCGGGCGGAGGGGCGCGCGATGCGCGTCGTCTCGGCCGAAGTGCTCGCGGGCGGGGCGTGCCAGGACAACCTCAAGGTGGTGCTCGAGGGCGGCGAGCGCTGGGTGCTCCGCAGCGACGCGCGCTCGTCGCTCACCGGCAGCCTCGATCGCGCGCGCGAGCTCGAGGTGATCACCGCCGCCGTCGCCGCTGGCGTGAAGACGCCGCCGCCCCGCTGGCCCGCGAACGGCCTCCTGCGCGCCGGCGCCACCTCGTACTTTCTCGGCTGGCGCGACGGCGAGGCGATCGGCCGCCGCGTCGTCAAGTCCAAGGAGCTCGCCGCTGCGCGCGCGAAGCTCCCCGGCGAGCTGGCCGCCGAGCTCGCGAAGATTCACTCGGTCCGCCCCGCGGATCACCGGGCGCTCTTGGACGGCGCGCTCGCCGCCGCGCCGTCGTTCGATCCGGCGGTCGCCGCGCTCGGCCGCCTGCGCGCGCGCATGGACGCGCTCGAGCCGAGCCCGTCGCGCGAGCTCATCTTCGCGTGGCTCGCGTCGCACATGCCGCCGAAGGAG
>JAYVXL010000160.1:0-23102 GCA_043785185.1 Myxococcales bacterium | reverse complement strand
CGGACGCACTCCAGGTGTCCGTGGCAGCAGGTCGGTGACAGAGGGATGCTCGGCTGCCTTCGAAGGAGGGGAGCTCGCAATACGCCCAAAAGGCTGCGAGCCCTTCGCTTCAGGACAGTCGGCCCGTCGCTGCATCTCGACCTGGCCGGTGAAAGGTAGCTGCTGCACGGTAACGTGCAGCGAAGCCTATAAGACGGTCGGGTGGTCCGAGCAAACCCGCTCGGATCGTGCAGGGATGGCGCGCTGCCCACGGCGCGCACGTTCGGGGAAACTCGGGCGCGCGTTCGTGACGGCAAACGCAGGGGGACCTTACGCCTCGCAAGAGGAACGAGGTCTCGAGGCGGGCGCGGAGGCGATCTCGCGGATGTGCCCGTACGCTGAATGTCTCATTTGCAGAAGTCGACAGGCGGTCTTGGCTCTAAGAAGCCCTTCCCCCAATACGTAGTCGCTCGAAAGAGGGACGGGGGACGCGGTGGACGGGAGCCTGGCCTACGGATGTACCGAATCGTTCCTGGTCGAGTCCGCTTTCATGCGGCCCGCGCCAATCGAACGAGGCTCTTCGCTGCGAAGCTACGCGTGGCGGAGAGAGCCGTAGGCGACGAATAGATCGATTCCCGGTGGGCTGGGTGCGCAACACCACGCCAGACCGGCTTGGGCTTCCCGAAAGGGCGGCTCGGGACCCGAGGAGGAGCTCTCGCAGGGCAATTCCACGGGGCACAGGGTGCGCGATCGCCGCTCGAGAGAGCGGAAGAAGAGCAGCGCATCCCATGTCGAACGAAGGCGCTCTGGACCGGGAAAAGCTTCGTCGCGTCACGGCGGCGGAGTAGAAGCGGTCTCGGCGAAACTCTCCGAATCGGACCCGCGCGCACCGCGAAAGGCGCGCCCCGGTATCGAGGGAGGATCGCGACAGGAGCGTCAGAGGTCAATCGTCTCCGTGCGCGGGTCGGCCCAATAGGCCCCCTCAGTGCGAAGGCGGTTCGCTGAAGCGACCACGGCGCGTCGTGAAACGCGCAGGTCTCCGGTCTCGGTGGGCAGCATCCCGCCGAGGTACACGCCCGATGAAGAGTCGGTGACGATGAGCCGGAAAGAGTCAGGTACGGGTGCTCGTTGACGGAGTGTAGGGAAGCAGAAACAGCTCAGACGTATCTCGATCTCGTTCTCCGGGTTTGCTGCAAGGCGGCTCGGCGGTGCGGGACCTAGCCCGAGCGAGCTCACCGGTCCGAGTGCGGAAGCCCCGCGACTGACGCGGACGGTGAAGGAGCGAAGGCGAACGGGTACGCTGGTCGTGCGCATGAATCCTCACAGACGAGGCGCGCGGCTGGGCCCTGCGAATGCAAAGGTTCGCAGGACTTCGTGGTGACTGTTTTAGACGTCTTGCATCGTTCGGACGCCGAGCCTTTACGGGCGAAGCGCGAGGCGGTGCTGGCCCTTCGGGTGAATCCTCCGGTCGTCGTTCGCGTCGCAAGGCGCGTCGGGCGGTCGGGGCAGCGGTGAGTCGGCTGGAGCCGGTGATCCGTGCCTGAAGAGCGACAGAGGACGTCAGAGGTTGGTTCTTCTTGGTTCAGGTTCCTCCAGCGTGGTGGGCGACACCCCGCGCGAGGGATCAGCATCCGCGGCTCTCTGCGAAAGCAGGGGGACGTGCAGGCGGCTCGACGGAGCGCTTGCCGACGAACGCAAAGGGATGCGCCAGGCGGAGTCGACTGAAGCGCGTGAAGCGAACAGCGACACGCACCTCTCGCGATTCCACGCCACGCGAATGGACGTGGGCCGAGCAGGCTCTCTCACCGAACGATGATGGCGGCAGGCCGTAATGCTTGACCGCAGGGTCCGTGGTCTCCCGACGCGATAGGCGCGCGAGAGATTCCCGAACAGCCTCAGGGCGTAAGCCTGGAGGCGGGTGCAAGCGGCGCATAAACCTCTGCGCCCACCACGCGACAACGTGACTTCTCCAAGGCCGCCCGGGCAACCTGGCGGCCTTTGGTCATTTTGAAGTTGGCTATCGATACGACGCCGCTGAGGCCTCACGGGTTGCACGCGCCAGCATGACGCTCAACTGCCCGTCGGACAGCAGTAGCACGTGAGCTTGATGCCGTTCTCGTGGCTACATCCGGTTACTGGGCCGAGGGACGTGCCCGCGCCGTCTCCGTTTTGGAAGACGGCGCAGACGCTCGCGGGGTTCGCGCCGTTTTTCAGCGTCGGCGCGGGCACCGGGGGGAACGTCGTCGACTCGTCCAGGCAGTCGAGCGGGACGGGCCTGCGAGGGTCCAGCTTCGTGCACGCCTCGACCCAAGGCGCGGGGTTGGCAGCGACCCCGGCGCCCTGAAAACATGGGTTGGCACCGCCGCCGCTGCTCGAGCTGCTCGAGCTGCTCGAGCTGCTCCCCGACGACGAACCCGGGACTCGGGGCAGGGTGGGGGCCGGGCACTTCACGTAGTCCGGCTTGAACCCAATCTCTACCGGCACGACGCCGTCCGCGCAACTTGCGTCCTTACCGAAAAGCAACGTCGACACTTCCGTGCCCACCGCTCCGGACCCGCCAAATGAATTGTCAACGAGCGAGACGAGGGCAGCGCCCACCTCACCGAGGGGCTCCACCTTGGCCCCCACGAACATGCTCACGGCTTGGCCGACGGATTGCTGCACGACGTACGAGAGTGCGGGCTGGATTCTTTGCCAAGTATCTTTGCTGAGTGGCTCGGGCGGCGAGGATTCGACCGGGAGCGCCGCGCTCTCGATCACGAGCGCCGTCGCCGCCGGCGCGAAGGTGGTGGCCACGTACGTCACGGCCCCGAGCACGGCTAGCGCACCTAGCGCGGGGGTCGAACCGGCGAGGGCCGCCACGACGCCGACGCCCGCGAGCAACGTCCCCATCGTGCTCGCGAGCTTGTCGGCGCGCTGCAGACCGCCCGTCGCGACGTCGTGGAGCATCTCGTTGAACCACGCGGCGTCGTCGAGACCGGAGGAGATCTGGCCGACGTTGCCGCCCACGCTGCGGGGCTGCGTTGCGGTCGCCAGGAGATCCGCCTGGAACGAAGCAAAGAGGCTATCGACGATCGCGAGCGACGCTGAATCGAGCGCGATGGTGGAGCCGGACACCGTCCCGATGGGCACCGAAGCGCCCGCGCGCGCCGTCGTCACCGCGCGTGACAGCGTGTCCAGATTGGTCACCATCCGCGCGAGCGATGCCGCGAGGGGTGCGGTGTTGCCTCGGAACGCGGACAAGGTCGACTGCGAGCGGACGACCGCGGCACGGATGCTGGCGATCATGGCAAGCGTCGTGTCGCCGAGGGCTCCCCCGGCCGGGTCGAGCGCGGCGACGTGGAGCGGACGAGCGAGGGCGTGCTCGCCATCGGGGCCGACGACGCTCAGCGCGAGGTCGGCGTTTCCAACGTTGCCGCCCGGGTCGATCCAAATCGGTACGCCGACGCGCAGCGGGGAGCTCGAGACGGCCGACAGGGTGACCGACCGACCCCCGGCGGAGAAGCGCACGCTTACCGGGTCGTTTCCGCAGTAACCGACGTCGCCGAGATCGAGCTGTTGGGCCGCGCGCACCGTGGTCGGCACCGTGGACGGCGCGCTGAACCGATGCGCGCAGCTTGCGCTTCCCTGACTCCCCTTCCCGGTGCCTTGCGGCAAGCAGTCGGTCCACAGCGACGCCGCCGCCCCGGCGAGCGCAACGAGGGCGAGCGTTCGCCGGGTGCCGCCTTCGTCCTTCGCGCGCGCAGCGGTCGTGGTCTTCTTTCCCGTGGTGCACGCCCGCTCTTTCATTCGCTGCTCCTTCGAGGCGTCCGCGCGGAGACGCTCAATCGATCAGTATATGTCGGACCGAGGAGCGCGAAAACGAAAGTGGCAATGCGGATTGGCTGCGGCGCCATGACCAACCACATTGGAGCACAGCCGCGGACTGGAGGAGTCTTGTCGAACCGCCGGAGACTCCGGCATACTTGAAAGATGCGCCGTATCCTCGCCCTCGCCGCCCTCGTCCCCATCGTCGCCCTCGCCTGTCTTCCAAGCCCGCCGCCCAAAGGCACGGGGGACCATTCCGCGGATGACGGAGGCTCGAGCGGCTCGAGCAGTGGCACCAGTGGCTCGAGCGGACAGCCCGCGCGCGATGGCGGCGGGACGCCCGATGGCGGCGTTTCGGGCGCATTCCCATTGACGATCACGTCGCTCACGCCTGCGGCTACCCAGAGCGCCAATCTGTCCTTTCTGTTCGCGGTGACCGACGCGAAGGGCGCCGGCGTGACCAACCTCACCGCCACGTCCTTCGACGTCACCGAGGATGGCGCCGCGGTCGATCTCTCCGCCACCGGGTTCCAAGCGGCGTCGCCGAGCGGCACGGCGCTCGACGTCCCCACGGTCCTCATGCTCGATCTCTCCGGCAACGTTACGTCGTCCGGATCGCTCGCGGGCATGCAAGGGGTCGCCACGACGCTCATCGACGCGATGATGCCGGAGCAGCGCATGGCCATCGTCACTTACGCCGATCAGCCGACGACGCGGACGTCGGGATTCACAGCGGATAAGGCCGCGCTCAAGACGGCCGTAGGCGGCATCACGTCGTCGGCCGGCGTCTCGTCGAACCTCTATGGCTCACTGACGCAGACGCTCGGCAGCTGGAACGACGGCTTCGCAAGCGGCGCGGGCGTCGGCACGGCGACAGCCGGGCTCCTCGTCGTCATCACCGACAAGCCGGACTCTGCGGGCGTCACCAAGCTCTCCGACGTCATCACGGCACGCGGGAACAAGCGAATTCTCGCGGTCGGTGTCGGGAGCGGCGTGGACGGCGCGTCGTTGAAGACGCTGGCGAGCGGCGGTTACATCACGGTGCCCGACTTCGCGTCGCTGCCCGCCGCAGCGTCCACGGTCGCCGACGCGATGACGGCTCTCACGCGCAGCGTCTACCTCGCGAGCTACTGCTCGCCCAAGCGCGCGGCCGCTCACAAGGTGACGATCACGGTGAAGGGCAACGAGAGCTACGTCACACAGACGTGCACCCCGGCGACGTTCTCGCCGAGCGCCTCGTGCGCGAACCGTCCGCCGCCCGATCACCCCGAGTACACCGCGACGTGCGGCCCGAGCCCGACGTCCGGCGGAAGCATCTGCTGCGATCCCAGCACGCCGTACGCCTGTTCGCTGACTCTGGGCGCCCCGTGTTACGCCACCGTGGCCGCGGCGCAAAAGGCCTGCGGCAGTGCCTGCATCCAATGCGGCGGGACGGGGCAAGGAGCCTCTCAGGACACCCAGATGACTCCGGGACCCTCGATCACCGTGCCGTTCACCGCCAGCAATTACAGCTCCGGGCAATGCCCCGCGTTCTGGGGCGCGCAGTGCAAGGCGCTCCAAGCCTGCTGCAAGACGCTGCCTTCCGCGTACGTGAACTCGTGCGAGAGCCAGCTCATGAACGCCGCGGGGAACGAGACGACCTGCCAGTCGTACACCACCAACTACTGCCCGGCCATGGGCCCCAGCTGCACGTCGCTCCAGAAGTGCTGCGGGACCTTCGCGCAGAACATGCAGCAGAACTGCTTCAACGCCTGGTTCGGCTACAAGACCCAGGAGAGCACGTGCGCGCAGTACGAAGGATACTACTGCCCGACCGGCACCCAGTGCGCTCGCCTCAAGACGTGCTGCGCCGCGAAGACGGGTAGCCTGCGCGACCAGTGCGAGCAGCAGCTCGTGTACGCGCAGGCCAACGAGGCCCAGTGTCAGTCGTACAACGCCAGCTACTCCTGCCCCTGACGAGACGGGCTCGGCGCGTTGGCATCGGCGCCTTTGCGCTGCTCGCTTTGTGCCGATGCCTCCCCTCTGCGCCGTCGACGAAGGCGACACCGGCGCGCAGCGCGGAGGTGCCGCGCGCAGCGGGGGACACGTTTTTTCGCGGCGTCGTCTCCGGCCGGCTGCACGAGCGAGGCCGCGACGTGTCGGGGACCGTCGCGGCGCTCCTCGTGGGCGGCGGGCGGCCGTGGGCCACGGCCGACGCCGCCCCAAGCACGCCGAGCGCGCAGGTGAGAGCGTGGCTCGATGACGGGAGCGTGCTCGCCCTCGCGGGCGACTTCGTGACGGACGCGGGCGCGGCGACGATGACCGACGGCGAGTGGACGCTTCGGGCGACGTTCGGCGACGGCGTGCTCGAGGGCACGCTGAGCAAAGGCTCGTCGACGAAGGCGCCCGACGACCTCGCGCGCTTATGGATCGCCGCGCGTGGCGATCCGGACGGGCGTGCGCAATTTTTTTGTGGAGCCTACGACAGCCCCCTGGCCGCCGGGCGGTGGAACGTAGTGATCGCCGACGACGGTGTCGTCGAGGGCGAGCTTTCGGGCGACGCCTTCGGCTACATCGTCGGCGTTCGCTCCGCGAGTACGCTGACGCTCGATTGGTTTGGGGAGTCCTCCGTGGGGCGCGTTACCGGCAGCGCGACGGGAACCGTCGCTGCGACGACGACGCTTGCCGGAACGTGGACCGCGCGCGCAGGCCTAAGGACGCTGAGCGGTACCTTCTCGTCGGAGGGAAGCTCCTGCCCGGCGCAGCCTTTCGAGAGCGCCACGACCTCCGCGTGCCCCTGCGCGCGGAGTGGCGCGGTGCCCGCGGGCGGCGCGTGCTGCCGTCCCGACGCCGACCCGCTCGGCCCGTGGGCGTGCTGCCTGCCGCCTGCCTAGAGTCGCAGCCGAAGACGTCAATCCGTTAATCCTTACAGCACAGCACCCCGTTGCTCCCGGGAAAGTCGTTTTGGATCTGTCCGCATAGATTGGGGCGGCCGCTGATCATGCCAACCCACTTGGTGGCGTTGGGGTAGATGCAGCTGCCGTTCTGCTGGATGCAGTTGGCGCCGCAGCACGCGGCGCCGGACCCGCCCCCTGGACCACAGGGCTCGCAGCTCTGATCTCCGAGCGCAATCGCGTACTCGCCGCCCGGCTCCTCGTTGCACTGGGCGGCAGTCAGCCGCGAGCTAACGTCCGTGGGGCCGTACGGCGGCGTTCCGCACAGGTGCCAGTTGACGTCACACGCGTCGGCGGGAACAGGGCACGCTTTTCCGACATCGTTACCGCATTTCGTGCCGGTCTTCGGATCCCTCAGCGAGTGCTGCGCGTACGCGGCTTTGCAGCCGGCGACGGTCGGAAACAGCAGGAGGCTCGTGAACGCGTCGCGCACGCCATCGCTGCAGCCGACGCTCGGCACGCCGGCGTCCGCGGTCGCATCGCTGCCCCCCCCTCCCGCCGCGTCGCCGATCGGGCCCCCTCCGCCTCCGCCATCTGCGGGCGGAGGGCTCGCGTCGTCGCCCGACCCGGCCCGGCCCGCGGGCGCCGCGTCGGGAGTGGGGTTCGGGCCGGTGTCCGCCGTGACCGAGGCCTCCACGGTGGCGTCGATCGGTGCCCCCGCTTCCGGATGCAGCACCTGGTCCGGATCGCCACCGCTTCCACTATGCAGGGAGCACGCCGCCGCGATGGCCGCGAGCGATGCGTGTACGACGACGAGGCCGCGTGCGGTTCGCATTGTTTTCCTCACGGTCCAAACTGAAGGCCGATGTACGGCATGGCGAGGTATTGCGGCCCCGTGAAAAGCAGGAACGGAGTCCGCGACTCCGGCACGTTGATGTATGCGCCGTAGCCCGCGTGCTCGGCAATCAGGAGCGCGCCGACCGCGATCGCCGTCGTGGGCGAGGTCCGCAGCGCGAATGAGCCGTCGACGAGGCCCAGGAGCGACGTGTAATCGGTCGTCGTGCTGTGTGCCCCGACCCAGCGTTCGGAGAGCCCGCCGCCCACCGCAAGCGCCGCTCGCACCGAGTGCGTTTGGACGGCGGCGCGAACTCGCAAAGCCGCGAGCCCTCCCAGCCTGTAAATGTCGTAGCCACTGTGGCCACCGCCGGGAGTTACCGCGCCGGGCGAGGAGACGTCGCCCGAGCCGCCGAACAGGAGGTCGACTCCGATGTAGCGCCAGGTATAGCCGGCGAATCCGAGTATCCCGCCCCCCTTGGTGGAGTCGTCCGTGCAGGGACCACCGACGTCGCCGCAGCGGACTTGGAGCTGATTGCCTGTCGCGCCCGGCTGCAGCAGGCCGGCGAAGATGACGCCACCGTAGACGCCCTCGTAGGGACGTTCAACCTCTGGCGCGACGACCGGCTTCGCCGGCTCGAGCACGAGCGCGATGGCGACGGACTTTCCCGCGACGATGTCGACGAGGCGCTCCACGCGCACGAAGCCCGGACGGGCGACGACGAGCGTGTGCTGCCCGACGGGCAAATCGATCGACGCCTTCCCTTCGCCGGCCGCCTTCGCGTCGACGAGGATCACGCCCTTGCCGTCGGCGATCGACACTTCGAGCTTGCCGACGGTCGGAACCGCGACGAGCTCCACGGTGAGGGGCTTTCGTTTGACGACGTCGAACTTCTGGGACGGCGCCTCCGCCGTCGGGCTCTTGCCGGCCACTTCGTGCGCGCCGAGTGACAGATCGCCCGTCCACGGCGTGGGCCCCACGACCTTGCCGTCGACGACGACGTCCATGACGGTACCGCTGCGCTCGGACACCGTCACTTTGCCGGAGACGATCTCCTTTTCCATCGTCACGTCGACCACGTCCAAGTGTCGACTGGCCACCACGACGTCCTTCTCGGACTGCTCGAATCCCGCTTTCTTGAGTGAGAGCTTGTGGGCTCCGATGTCCAGGTCGAGAGGGGCAGGCAACGGCGTCGTCCCCGCGGGCTGCCCGTCGACGAGCACGTCGGCCGAGGGCTCGCTCGCCTTCAACTCGATCTGCCCGATGCTCGGCGCGAGCTGAGCGACGAGGTCGACGAGGTCCTTCTTCTCTTTGGGCTTTAAGTCCTTGGCGTGGTCCTGCAAGAGGCGCTTCGCCGCTTGCGTAGCCTTCACCGAGAGCTTGAGCTGCTTGTATGCCTCGAGCGCCTGACGAAGCGCTTGCGGGTTTTTCACGGCGGCGTAGGCCGCCTCGAACTCGCCCGCCGCGACGTCGAAGGCCTGGGCTTGCGCGAGCTTGGTGGCGGTGTCGAAGTGCCGCTTGTAGGTCGCGAGCTCGGCCGCCGTCGGAGCGAGAACGACGGGCTTCGGTTGCGCAAAAGCGGGCGCCGCCGTGAGCGCAAAGAAGATCGAGGCGATGACCGCAGCGGCGATTGAAAGGCGACGGACCAGGATGCGCGTCACGGCGTCCCCTTGGTTTTTTCCGCTGCGGCGCCCGCCGGCGGCACGTCGGGACAGCCATCTTCGTCCAGATAACCGTTCATCGTCTCGGGGTCGTACGGACAGCGATCGTCGTCGTCGAGGATCCCATCCCCGTCGCGATCGCCCGTCTTGCCCGTGACGACCTTGTTGTTCGTCCCACGGTATTGGACGATGCCCTCGCCGTTCAAGGCGAGCTCTTCGCCCTTCCGCGGCTTGGTGGGAATGCCTTTGCTCGCGGCGATTGTATCCTGGTTGGTCGCGCCGCCGGGAGTGGACTCGAACATCGAAACCAGCACACCCTTCGTCGAGATCTTCTTGGATGCGAAGGTCGCGCGGACAGCGTAGTCCGCCATCGGGAGCCCACAGACCTCGAACGCCGCGTCGGGGTTCGACCTCGCGTCGCGCGCATACGGCACGAACGAGTCGCCGTTCACGCGACCGAGCTCCAGGTTGACGTCCGCCGTCGCGACGAGCGGAATGGCTGCGAACGTGAAGCAGCGCTTCTCCAGCGTCTTCGGCATCGTCACGGGGAACACGAGGTCGGCCTTCTCGAGCTCCTCCTGTCGTGTCTCCAGGAGATCGCTCACGAGCTTGACCGGCCGATCACTGGCCGCGTTGCGCGCGACCGCGACCATCCACGAACGCGTCCCCGGCTCGAGGTCGCCGATGTCGCCGCCGACTTGCCTTTGCGCCGCCCACTTGATGATGGCTTCGTCGATTCGGGGCAGGAGGCTCGCCGCGAGCTGATGCTCTACGTCCTCGTCGCTCGGCGTCTTCGCCGTCTTCGCCGAGAGGAAATGCTCGGGGCTGGCCGCGTGCTCGAAGTCGCTGGCCTCGAAGTGGAAGGTCACGGTCGTCGAGAGCAGCGGCGCGGCTTGGGTGCTGGCCGAGGCGATCGTCAGGCGCGCGGTCGCGTCGCCGCTCCTTCGATAAACCTTCGCTTGGTAGCTGTAGGTGCGCTGATCGTCGACCGCGATCGTTCGCGAGGCCCCTTCGAGCGCGGTCTCCGCCTCTTCGAGCTCCCGTTGCTTGCGCTCGACGTCGCTCTTCTCGGCGCTCGTCACCGCCTTCTCGACCCCTTTTTTGCACGCCGAGCCCGCGACACTTCCGGCGACGGCGCCGAGACCAAACGGCAATTTGTCGGCCGCCTGCGACGTCCCCTTCTTGCAAAGCTCCTCGGCGGAGTCGCCGGCCGACGCGGCCAGGCGCTCCGCGCTTTCGAGCGCCTGCTTCGCGCTCCGAAGCTCGCGCCGCTTGGTCTCGACGTCGCGCTGGGCCTCCGCGTGCTTGGGATTGTTGATTGTCTTTTGGCCGGCGACGTATTTGTGGGTCCGCGTCTCGGTGGTGATCGCCACCTCGGGGATGTTGAAAGCGAGCTCGATGTCGACCCAATGCGAAGCAGGCACGCCCGCGGCTACGTCGGTCGCCCGCAGCAAGCGAAACGCGTTCTCGGCGCGCCTCTGCTTCGATGCGGCGTCGACGAGCGTCTTTTCAAGCTCGACGTTGAACGCCTTCGCCACCGCCGGGGAGCTGCCACGCAGGCGAACGGCGGCGTTGACGGTGACGACGTCGCTCGTCGCGATGAGGCGCTTGGCGTAGAGGTGGACCGCGTCGACGAATCGATCGCGTTCGAGGCGAATGGTCGGCGGGCCGTAGGGTCCGGCCTCTTTCTCCGCCTCGATCCGCAGAATCGGCATGCGACACTCGAGGTGCGTCGTGAGCCCGCTCCCTTCCTTGAGGCAGTTCTCGAGCTGCAGCCCTGTCATGATTCGCGCGGTGTCCGCGGAGACGTTGGGCGGGGGGCCGCCCGTCCTCAGCCAGCCGGCGAGCTGGCGCGCCTCCTCGGGTGGAGGCGGCGGGTGATCCGCCGGCACGAAGCACCGCTCGAGCGTGCGCGCGGGCACGGTCAGCGCCTTCTCGCCGCCCTCCGCCTCGAGGCGCACGCCGACCACGGGCCCCTTCTTCGTCGCGAAGAGCGTGCGGCCCGTGACCGTATACGGGGAGAACGTGAGGTTGGTGACGTCACCGAAGATCGGCGCGATGCTGAGGCACTCCTGGCTCGCGACGGACAGCTCGACGACCGGCGCCTTTAAGGTGGGTAACGCCTTGGCGATGACGGCTTTGTCGAACGCGCACGACCATCGCTTCGTCGCCTCCTCCGCGCTGCTCGCCGGCGTATTGCGGAGCCACATCACGTCGTTGGTGCGCACGCTCATCAACTTCAGCGCGACCGAGATGCGCTCGTGGCCGTTCTCCACCGGCGTCATCGTGATGCGTTCGATGACTTTGAAGGTCTTGTTGGTGAGCGACTTGGCCTCGACCCCGGCCCACCCTTTTTCCCCGGGCTTGTTCTGCGACGCGTTCTTCTGCAGCGCGCACGCGGGTTGAAGCTCGAATCCAAAGCCTATTTCGTCCGCATCGGCGAGGCGCTCGAGGGCTTTATTTTTATCTGCGATATGCGTCTTCGGACCGCACGCTGCGAGCGTGGCAAACCCCAAGCACCAGAGAATTCGTGTTCTCATTCCCGCTCATCCCGTCTCGTCATGAGGTCCAGCGTCGCGGGGCTTCGCCCCTACTGCGGTATCGCCCCGTCACTTGACGGGGTCGAGAGGAACGGTCGCGATCCGACCGCATAGGAGAAGCTCACGTCGCTCTTCCGTCGCTTTGTCGCGTTTGACGATCAGCACGTGCCTGCCGCTGGCGAGCCGCGTGCGGCTGGGGAGTGCATGGAGAGGGCCGCCGTCAATCGCGAGCTGCATGGGTTTGCCGTCCGCGGGCTCGAAGGTGAACTCGCACATGGGCACGATGTCCTCAAGGCGGCGCGTCGGCTCCGGCGCTGCGGCTGCGACCTTGGACTCCGGCGCCGTCGGGCCGAGCGGAGTGCCCCCGAAATAGCTCTTCGGACTCGACGCTAAGGATTTCTGCTCATCCGCGAGCCGCGCGAGATCCTTGGTGGCCCTCTCCGTCTCCGCGGCCATCGCCGCGAGGAGCTTCGAGGCCTGTGCGGGGGACTTTTCCTTAACCGCGTCGAGTCGCACCTGCAAACCCATCCGCCCTTGCGAGAGCGCGTCGAGCTGCTTCTGGCCGCGGATGGCCGCGTTGCGCGAGTCGCTGCTCAGGTTCGTCTTCATCAGGAAGCCCGAGAACAGCGCGCTGACTTCGCGCGACCTGTCGGACTGCTCCTTCAAGAGCTGCGCGAGCTGCGAGGCCTTGGCATCGGCGTCGGCCTTGACCTTGGCCTCCGCAGCGGCGGCGGCGCTCACGGCGGCTGCCTTCCTCGCGTCCTCGGCGTCCTTTCGCCTCTGCTCTTCGCTCTTGCGCGCGTCCTCGGCGTCCTTCCTCCTCTGCTCCTCAGTGGCACGAGCGGCGTCCGCCGCAGCTTTTCGTGCCGTCGTAGCCTCGGCAGCTTTTCGCGCGGCGTCGGCCCGCTCCTCCTCGCTGTGGTCCACGAGCGTCGAGTCTGCCGCTGCCTTACGCCCTGCCTCCGCAGCGGCGCCGGCCTCCGAGATGGCTGCGAGGTTCGTGTTGCGGAAGCGGGCGGCGTCGTCGACGGTGCTTTGCGGGCGGGCGGACAGCAGCTTGGCGGCGTCGAAGGTCGACTGCAGCTGAGTGCGCGCGGCGTCGATTTTGGTCGACGCCGCCGATGTCACCTTTTTTCCGGCTGCGGTCAGCTTGCTTGATGCGATGAAGGAGGCGAGCGTCCGATCCGCCTCGTTCAGCGCATCCACCTGCTTTTGCAACAGGTCAAGGACGTCCTTCCACTCCTTCGCCGCCGCCGGATCGGACGGCGCAGTCGCCTGCGCACGCGCCGGCAAAGGCGTCATCGTCGCTCCGGTGAGCGCGATGACGACCGCGACGCCGCGCGCGATCCCGCTACGTCTCATAGGTATCCGCCCACCCCGAGCCACGCCTGGATCGCGAAGAGCGCGCCGTGGATGTCCTGCGAGCTCGTCTTGGAGGTGCTCCCGCTGCCGCTGGTCTGGGACGCGCTCACGGAGATCGTCTGGTCAAACCCTAGACCTGCGAGCAGGTTGAAGCTCTCGGTGAGTCGAAAGGCGACGGCGCTGTCCGCCGACAGCGCGAGCGCGAAGACACCGACGCTCTGATTCCCACTGCTTCCGCTCGCGCCCACGAGGGTCACGCCCAGGCGCGGCGTGATGTCGACCTTCGGCGCGACCACGAAGCGGTAGCCTGCGCGCGGCGAAAGCGTATAGAGAAAAACGCTGCCGACATCCGAGCTGCTGCCGTTGCTCGACGTGCCGAGGGCTTGTCGTCCAAAGCCGACACCCGTCCCTAGTGTCAAGTTGTTTGCAAGGATGTAATCGATGCCGGCACGCGGAAGGGCGTAAGGATTGAGCGCGAGCCCTCCGACCCCGAATGAGAACAAGGAGACGCCGGCGTCCGTGTCGCTCGAGGCCGCTTTGGAGAACACCATTCCGCCGATCCGCTCGATGGCGAGGCTCCACGTGGGGCGCTTGACGTCGACCTCTTCGACCGCCGGCGCCTCCTCGGCCTTCTTCTTCTTTTTCGGCGGGGCCTCCTCTTCATCGGCCTCCTCTCCCGCGGCGACGACGTCCTCGTCGGGAGTCGCAGCCTTCTTCTTTTTCTTCTTTTTGGGCTTCGGGGCGGGCTCTTCGGAGTCCGCAGCCTCCTGGGCGTAGGCGATCTCAGGAAGTCCGATGACGCATGCCAGGCCGACCGCGATCATCGCCCAGCGTGGCGAGGGCGTTCCAATGCTCATATCGACTATTTCTCCTTGGCCGTCAGGTCGTCCCGAGGTCCGTTGCACCCTGGAGTCCCTGCACGGTCTGCGCGTTGCGTTACGTCCCCGTTCGACGCCGTCTCTGTTCGTGAGCGTCGACTGCCCGCGTCTGCGAGTCGTTCGCAGCGTCACTTTCCCTTCTACGGGAAGCAGCTTCATTCCGTAAAGACCGATCTCGCAGCCGACCGGAGATGGGGGCGACATACGCCGCACACGCGCCCATGTAACCCTGGCGCGGGCGCTCATTTCCCTTTTTGAGCGCCCGCGCAATCACCTACCGTGAAGTCTTTAGGGTTTATCCAAAACCGGCGGCGAGGAGGTCTAAGTGAGGCGAGCGAGATTGCGAGCTGTGCGGGCGATGATCACGACGGCTCTGGCGGGTGGAGCGGTCACGGTGGGGTGTCTCCCGTCAGGGCCGTCGACTTCGACGAGCTCGAGCTCGACTTCCAGCGGAGGTTCGAGCGGCGACTTGAGCCTCGATAAGAGCGCGCTGATCGCCGAGCTGCGCGCCGTGATGGCCGGCAACCCCAGCGTGGAGACGGTCAATGCGCGCAACGGCATGAGCGCACGCCAACTCACGAAGGGGTCGGCGTGGCGCTGGAACACGTCCTCGACCACAGCCCTCGCGGACCCCGATTTCATCAACCTCCTGCGCGTCGCGGTCGGGGGACAGACCTTCGGCACGTGCCAGTACACGACGGGCAGCAACACGCCCGAGTGCCTCGCCACCGCGACGTTCGCGTGCGGCTCTACGGGCGCCTGCTGCTCGCCTCTCGAGCCCTACTACTGCGCCACGACGAAGGGCTGTTTCAAGGCGTTGAGCGACGCGGAGAAGGCTTGCCCTTCGGCGTGCACGGCGTGTCAATCGCCCAGCACGGACTATCTCGGGCCACTCTCCTCGTCCGCGTCGACCGCGCCGACCGCGCCGCCTGGCGATCTCTCCGCCCAGGACCTTCACATGCTCGGGGGCAGCACGTGCTCGAGTTGCCCCCTCCCGGGCGGCGCCGATTTGGTGTTCTTCACGGCAGCGGGCGCCTTCGAGACCGTCGCGAAGCAAGGGGCTTGGACGTGTGCCGAAGCGATGGACCCCGGCTCGCGCGATCTCTGCGTGGCAGCGGTGGCGCGGGCGGTCGGCCTCGGTCTCGCGCTCAAGCCCAAACCCCCGCCCATCATCTCGTACGACAGCGGGGTCACGGAGGCGTACCTGGCGTGCTGCAACGGGGACCCTTCCAAACCGCCGCCGATCGACGGCGGCCGCCGTTCGGACAGCGGCGGGTCACCCACCGACCCGTGCGGCGCCGCGGGGACCTGGGACTTCGTCTGCCCGAGCTCGAGCTCGGCGTGCGGTGTCTGCGGCGTCATCCCCAGCAGCACGATCACCATCACGATCCCGCCGACCATCACCCAAAGCGGCGGCTCGTACACCGCCTACGGCGCGACGTTCACCTTCAACGCGTCCACCTGCTCGTCCGATCTCGGGGCCAGCGCGTGCGGGCTCTCGGCCGGTGTGCTGCATTTCGCTCCGAGCGGCGCCTACGATTCGGTCATCTACAAGTGCGCGAACGACTGTTCGAACTGCGGGCCAGGCACGTGCGTCGGCAAGAAGCGCTAGGGCCATCGTTGGCTCCGCCCTTCAAGACGAACCCGAGGCTGGGCGAGAAGGTCGGGGCTTAGAGACCGCGCGGGCGGCCGCCGCGGCCGACGCCGGGCATCGGGAAGAAAAGGAGCGCGCGCGCGTCGATCGCGGTGGGGGCCGGGACCACCGTAGACACGCGCACGGCCTCCTGCGGGGGCGGCTCGGTAAACCGCATCGACGCGATCATTCCGGCGAAGGAGGCTTCCGCGTCGCGCGCGTCCTCGCGGGCCGCGGTCGTCGTCACGGTGGTCAGGAACGCTTCGCCCTCGTGCATCGACAGCGCCAGCGTCATCGTCTGCTCGAGCGGCCCGACGTGGCTCGCCCACGTACGCGATGACGCTGCGATCGAGCCAGCCTGACGGCGGCGCGAAACGAGAGGCCGCCGCCGGGACCCAGGGAGGAGGGTTGCTCGAGCCCGAGAGCGGATGGTTCCGCGAGGCCGGTGGCGCGGTTCACCCGCAGCTCGGCACGGGCGAACGGACCGCCGTCGAGATCGCCGTGGAAGTACTCCATCGGGCCGCTCGTCTCCGTGCGAACGAGCGGCGTGCCGAGCGCGGTCCAAAGACCGCCGCTCTTCGGAGGCATCGTCTGCCGAACGATGTGGTCGACGAGGGAGGTGATCCACTGGCTCACGGTCGTCACTTTCCCCCCGGCCGGTAGCGGTCGTAGACGTTTCCGTACTCGGTGGTGTAGTAGCTCCGGTAGAGGGTCTCGTATCTGCCGCTGAAGACCCTGACGTCTCCGATGTCACGCCCGCCGTTGGCGAGGATCTCGCTCCGAATGGTGTTCTGGTTTTCGAACGCCGTCCGCTCGTCGGCGATCGACGCGTTCGTCGCTCGCGCTCCTTTTTTTCCTTGGCCTTCTTGTCCGCGTCGCACGTCGCGCAGCGAGCCGCCGCCGCCTTGGTCTCGTCCTTCTGCGTCGCGGGCGGCGAAATAGGCACCTTGAAGGGTCTACGTGCCTCCCCTTCCAGCAGATCGGGTGCCCGGCCAGGGCGCGCGCTCGGCGCTTCAGTCGTCGTGCGGGAGGATGGGGAGCGTCGGCACCGGGTTGATCGGGCTCGTCGGGTCCGGCTGCCCGAGCGGCAGCGTCGAGAAGATCGCGACCTCCGGCGGCGCCAGCGGGATCAGCTTCGCGACGAGGTCGGCCTTCTTCACGTAGATCTCCTCGCGACGGCCGCCGTCGTGCTCGATCTTGAGCGACAGCTCCTGCTGGTTCGGGCTGCGGCGCGCGATCTCGGTGACCGTCGGCGCCATGAGCCGAATGAGGCGCCCGACGAGGTGCAGGACCTTGTCGGCCGCGAAGATCTCCTCGCCGTCCAGGTGGATCGAGACGACGCGCGTGCGGTGCTCGATGGCCGGCGTGACGGCCTTGCGCAGGATCGTCCAGAGGCGCTCGAGGTGGACGCGATCGCCGGCGTCGACGGCGGTGGGCATCTGGCCTTGCGCGTCGGGATCGTCGACGTACTGCACCTCGGCCTGCAGGTGCGTGTCCACACGACGGATCGTGAACACGTAGCTGTCGGGGAGCTCGGGCTTCTTGCGCAGGCGGATGAACGCGGCGTCGTCGGAGAGCTCGAAGCCGGAGAGGATGAACTCGTCGAGGGCGATGACCTCGGGCTGCACCGTCTTCTTGAACCAGCTCTTCTTCGCGCCGATCATGAGGTTGATGCCCTGCGCGAACTCGCTGACTTTTCGCGGCTGGCGCCATTCGGGCATCTGCTCGGCCGAGAGCGTGTAGCCGACGACGACGCCGTCGGACGTCGAGATCACCGCGCTCATCTCGTGCGACGGCTCCTTCGCGACGGGCAGGCGCATCGCGATCGTCGCCCCGAGCACCGGGAGGCGGGCGGCCTTGAAGAAGGCCTCCATCGCCGCGCGTATCTCCGAGCGACGCCGCTCGGACTCGGCCTGGGCCTGCGCGACCTCGCGCTCGGTCGCCGCGAGCGCCTGCGCGCGCGCGCCCTCGACGATGCGGTGCGCGTAGTCCGACAGCTGCTGCGCGTAGTCGACGGTGAGCCCCTCGTTCGCGCGCGCCGACGTGTCCAGCAGGGCGCGCATGACCGCCTGGTGGAAGCGGTCGAGCGCTTCGACGTTCTTCGCCCGCGCGGCCGATGTCTCTCCGATCTGCGCCTGCGCGCGCCGGGAGAGCGCGTCGAGCTCCACGACGCGGGTAGCCGCCGCCATGAACACCTCGAGCGTCTGCAGGAAGTTGTACTGCAGCGGGAACGGGCTGGAGTCGCCGTAGAGGAACCTCATCGACATGGCGGGAATCGACGGTATCACCGTTCAGTCCTCGCCGTCGTCGGGCTCGTCGAAGGCGCGTGCGGGGCCGTCGGCGCCCAGGCCCGAGGCCGGAAGAAGCGGAACGATCTTTGTACCTTCCACGCATTGGCCGGCGCGCGCGCGCACGCGGTCGGCGGTCTCGTGGACGTCGATCGGGCACGATCGATCGACGATCGACTCGAGCGCGGTCTTGGCGTACTCGCGCACCAGGGGGAGCGGGTGCGACAGCGCCGCGAACGCGAGCGGCGCGGCGTCTTGCCTCCGCGCGGCGCCGAGGACGGCGAGCGCGACCGCCTGCTCGTGAGGCTTGCCCCGCGCGGCCGTCGCGAGGAGCACGTTCTCGCCGAGCCCGCCGTAGAGCGCACGCAGCGTCTCGCGCTCGTAGTGCTTGCCCCACAGGCGCTCCATGTCGGAGACGACTTGTTCGACGGTCTTGTCCGCGTGGCAGAGCGCGCACTCGAGCGGCCGATCGAGCATGACGCGCATCGGATCGGTCGGCGAGCCGATGCGGTGGTAGCGCGTGAGGCCCGACGTGAGGCTCATGTTCTTGCGCGGCATGTGGCAGGCGACGCACGCGCCGGCGGGGCCGTCGGGGGCGTGGTGCGCGTGGCCTGCGAGGGCGTCTTTGGCGGCGTACTTGGCGTGGCAGCCGGTGCAGACGCCGTTGCCGCTCGGCGCTTGCACGGCGCGCTCGCGCGCGTGGCCGTCCTTCGAGTGCGGATCGTGGCAGGCCGCGCACGAGAGGCCCTTCGCGCAGCCTCCGAGGAGCAGATCGCGCGCCTCGCCGGAGTTGATGTTGCTGCCCCCGGGGCGCGCGCCGTCGCGGCGGCCGCCCTCCCACGTCCACGGGTAGCGCGAGAAGAGGACCTGATGGCAGCGCGCGCACGCGTGCGAGATTTGCTCGGCGCGCGTCGTCTCCTCGCGCACGCGCACGAGCGGGCTCGTGGGCAGGAACGTGGGGAGGACGCGAGGGTTCGCGGCGTGCGCGCGGCTGCCGCCGTGGCACGCCTCGCAGCCGATGCCGACCTCCACGAGGTGCTCGCCGCGAAAGCGCGCGCGCGACGCGACGACGCCCTGCGCGGCGGCGCGCTTGGCCGCCGGCGCGAGGACCTCGCCGCCGAAGCTCGCGGCCTCCGTGGCGACGGCGCGCGCGAAGCCGGCGTCGTCGGTGACCTCGTACGTCCAGCGGCGGCCCGGCGGCAGCAGGCGGTCCACGAGCCCGCCCTGGTAGGCCGCCCGCCCGCCGGCGACTGCGCCCCAGAGCGACACGAACGCGGGGCTCGTGTTGTGGCAGAAGATGCAGGTCTGGCTCCACACCGCGCCGTCCGCGAGGTGGCTGCGCTCGCCCACCATGACGGAGTAGCCCTTGTAGCGGAGCGTCCTGGTCGCGAGGAGCCAGGACACCGGCAGGACGCGCTCCTCGGCCCCCGGTAGGGCGGCGCCGGCGAAGTCCTCGCGCGCGCGGCCGCCGATGACGCGCGTGACGCGGTAGCTCTGACGCGCAACGCCCGGCGTGTCGACGTGCACCCAGCGCGCCCCGGCCTGCGTCTCGAGCGTGACGGACTCCGCTCCGAAGCGGAACGTCGTGCCGTCGAATGGCGCGGAGATCGCGGCGCCGGCGGCGTCGCGCGTCATGTTGCGCATCGGCGAGCGAAGAGCGGCGCGCGCGATCTCGCCGTGGCAGCCCGCGCACGCTGCCGAACCGGCGTAGTCCGCGCGCAGGATGTTGCTCGCGACGGTGCCGGCCGCGCGGCCGCCCGCGGCCGTGCGCGGGCTCGCGGAAGGAGCAGGCGTCGGCCGCGCGTTCGAGCCTCCGCCCGATGCCGCGCACGCGACCACGCCGGCGAGCGCGGCCGCGCACGCGATCCATGTCCTCCGCACGCGGCCAACGATAGCCTGTACACTCGCGCGATGGCACGACCCCAAGCGAAGCGCGCCAAGCGCTCACCCGCGCGCACGAAGACCGGCAAGGGACCGCGAACGCTGTGCATCGACATCGGAGGCACGGGCCTCAAGGCCCTCGTGCTCGGGCCCGCGGGCGAGGCGCTCACCGAGCGCGCGCGCGTGGAGACCCCGCGCCCCGCGACGCCGGCGAACGTGCTCACCGCGCTGAAGGCGCTCATCGGGCCCATCGGCGCGTTCGATCGCGTGAGCGTCGGGTTCCCCGGCGTCGTCGTCGGCGGCGTGACGAAGACCGCGCCGAACCTCCACGAGAAATGGCGCGGGTTCGATCTGGCCGCGGCGCTCGCCGCGCACACGCGCCGGCCGGTGCGCGTGCTCAACGACGCGGGCGTCCAGGGCTTCGGCGTCATCGAAGGCCACGGCGTCGAGATGGTGCTCACGCTCGGCACCGGCCTCGGCTGCTCGCTCTTCGTCGACGGCACGTACGTTCCGAACCTGGAGCTCGCGCACCACCCCTTCAAGAAGGGCAAGACGTACGAGGACTACGTCGGCGCGAAGGCGCTCGACAAGGTCGGCAAAAAGAAGTGGAACCGGCGCATCGCGCAGGTGCTCGACCAGGTGAACCCGATCTGGAACCCGCGCCAGATCTACCTCGGCGGCGGCAACGCGAAGCATCTCAAGCTGAAGCTGCCCGCCAACGTGAAGGTGACGGAGAACATCGCGGGGCTGCTCGGCGGCATCGCGCTCTGGAAGAGGTAGGCTTCGGTGAAGTTCGTCCGCCAGCGTTAGGCCGGCCGTGCGCGCGCGGCGAACGCGTCGCGCGCGTCAGCGATTGCCCTTGCGCACGATACGCAAGCCGCTGCTCACGAGCGGCTCGAGCACGTTCGCGTTCTCGATCGGCGCCCCCTCGACGTAGAGGAAGCGCAGCTTGCGCATGTCCTTCAGCGGCGACAGATCCTTTACGCGCGTCTGCTTGATCGAGAGCTTCTCGAGCTTGGTGCACGCCTTCAGCGGCGACAGATCGCTCACCGGCGTCTCGTCGAGCTGCAGCTCGGTGATGGCCGTCATGTTGGCGACGGGCGTGAGGTCCATGACCTGCGTACGCCCGAGATCGAGGCGGTCCATCTTCGTCATGCCAGACAGCGCCTTGATGTCGGCGACCTTGTTGATGGCCGCCCGAAGGGTGATGAGGCCCGAGAGCGTCGACAGCGGCGAGAGGTCCTCGAGATCGCCCTGGCCGAGGAACAGATCCTTCATCCCGGTGAGCAGCGGGAAGACGCACGGATCGAGCTCGTTCACCGTCGCGCTCGTCAGGTTGACGGACTTGATGGTCGCGAGGTCGGCCTTCGAGATCGTGCCGCCGTCCTTCCCGAGCTTCTTGCGAAGCTCGGCCTCGAGAGACTTGTCGGCGATGACCGGCTCGCCCGCCGGGCAATCTGTGACCTTCTTCTTCGGCGCCGGCGCGCTGGCCGTCGGCGCCGCGGACGCGCTTGGCAGCGCCGCGGCGGTCGTCGCGGCGGCGGCGCTCGGCGCGGCGGGGGCCTTCGTCTTCGGCGGGTCGTCGCACGCGACGGCGAGGCCGGCGGTCAGGGCGAGCAGGCGGGCGGGAGCGGAGAGCGCGCGGAGGTTCATCGGCGCGGAGAATACACCGTCTGCCGGCCCGATCAGCGCAGATGCTGCTGGAAGAACGACAGGACGTGCCCGATCTCCAGCACGCGGTTGTCGCGCCTTTGCGAGCCGTGCCCCTCGTCGGCGAAGATGACGAGGCGGCTCGTGACGTGGCGCGCCTCGAGCGCGTCGTGCAGCTGCAAGGCCTCGCCGACGGGCACGCGCGGATCGCTCGCGCCCTGCAGCAGGATGAGCGGCGCCTTGATCTTGCCCACGTACGTGATGGGCGAGAGCTTCACGAGCGCGTCGTGATCGCGCGCGAGATCGCCGTACTCGCTCGCGCGGAGGGCGCGGCGGTACGGCGCGGTGTTCTCGAGGAACGTGACGAGGTTCGAGATGCCGACGATCGACGCGCCCGCGTCGTACGCGCCGGCGAACATCGTCATGCCCATCAGCGTCGCGTAGCCGCCGTAGCTACCGCCGTAGATGCCGACCTTCGGCGGCGCTCCGCCCTTGGCCCACGCGGTGCGCACGAATTTCGACGCGTCCTCGATGTCGGTGATGACGGCGAGGCGCTTCGGCCCGTCGTCGGCGTGTTGCCACGCCTTGCCGTAGCCCTCGCTGCCGCGGACGTTCGGCTCGGCGTAGACGAAGCCCGCGTCGACGAAGAGCTGCGCGCGCGTGTTGAAGCCGGGGCGCGCTTGGCCCTCGGGCCCGCCGTGGAACGCGACGACGACGGGGCACGGCGTCATGGCCTTGTCGCAGCCGTCGGGGCGCCGCACGAACATCGGGATCTTCGCGCCGTCGCGGGTCGGATAGCTCTCGAGCGTCGCGGCGGCGAAGTGCGTCGTGTCCGTCTCCGGCGCGCTCGGGGCGTGCCACTGCACGAGCTTGCCGGTCGCCCACTCGAGCACGTAGCTCTGGGGCGGCGCCTTGCTCGTGCCCACGCTGAGCGCAGCGTATTTGCCGTCGTCGGTGACGGACGCGACGAGCACGTGGTCGGCGCCCGCGAACGCCGGCACCTTCGCCGGTTTGTACGTGCGCGCGTCGAGCGCCGCGAGGCGCGTGAAGCCGCCGTCGTTCGTTTCGTAGAGGACGTGCTCGCGCGCGCGGTCGACGCGGAAGCCCTGCACGTCGTGCGGCACCTCGGGCGAGATCGGCGTGAATTTCCCGGCTTGCCACTTGTAGAGGCGGCCGAAGTCCGCGAGCTTCCGGGTGACGACGAGGACGGCGTCGGGCTCGCGGGCGTAGCGCGCCTCGAACTCTTCCTTCTCACCCTGACCGAAGAGCGGCGTGAGCTTCTTCGTCTTCGGCTCGAGCTCGTAGTACTCCTCCGACGACCCGCCGGTGTGCTTCGCGAGGAGCATTCGGCCGTCGGGCCGGTGGTCGTCGATCGTCCAATTGCCATCTTCGTCGAAGACGAGGTCGATCTTCTTCGTCGCGATGTCGTAGGTGTAAATCGCGTACGCGTCGGGCTTGCGATCGTTGGCGAGGAAGACGACGGATTTGCCGTCGTCCGCGAAGAACCCGAGCGCCGTCTGCACCTTCGGCTTGTGCTGGACGACGGTGAGCGCGCCGCCGTCGGCGCTCTGGAGGTAGAGGCCCGGGTACTCTTCGCCCTTGCGATCGCGCGAGACCGCGAGGAGCTTGCCGTCGGGCGAGACGCCGGCGATGCCCGTCGCGTCCTCACCGCCGGTCATCTGCGTCGGAAAGCGCATCGGCCCGTCGAGGCGCCA
>JAYVXL010000159.1:0-2377 GCA_043785185.1 Myxococcales bacterium | reverse complement strand
ACGTGACGCGCGGCGCGCCGCGACGGTGCGCCGCGTTGGGGTAACCGTTCGCGCACGCGCCTCGCTCGACCACGAAGTGCGCGCAGTCCTCGCACGCGAACCGAAAACTCCCGGCCACGGCGGCCGATCCCGAGGCCGCATCCGGGGTCGGCCGCGATCCCGTGGTTTCGTCGCTCATGCGCGACGCCGCTCCAGGCGCACGACCGTCTCGACGTGGCTCGTCCCCGGGAACATCTCGAACGTCTCGATCGCGCGCGGCTCGTACCGCGCCGCGAGCACGGCGAGGTCTCGGCCGAGCGTCTGCGGGTCGCACGAGACGTAGACGACGTGCTTCACCTTGCTCTCCGCGAGCCGCGCGGACGCGGCGCGCGCGCCGGCGGCGGGCGGGTCGAGGACCACGAGGTCCGTGCCCGGCGCGATCGCGTGGGCCTCGGCGTCGGCCTCGACGATCCTCGCGCGCTCGCGGCCGACTCCGCGCGCCGCGAAGTTCTCGCGCGCCGCCTCGCACGCCGCGCGCTCGGACTCGACGGCGACGACGGCGCGCCCCGCCTTCGCGAGGAGCACCGTGAGGTTGCCGGCTCCGGCGAAGAGCTCGAGGACCTTCTTGGGCGCCGCCAGATCGGCGAGCGCGGCGACGCGCGCGACGAGGCGCAGGTTCTCTTCTTCGGCGGCCTGCGCGAAGCCGCCGGGCGCGAGGCGAAGCGGCTGGCCGTCCGCGCCGCGCATCCACGGCGTCGGATCGCCGATGACGGCGGGCTTCGCGACGTCGCCCGCGAAGACGCGCGCCCCTGCCCACTCGCCCGCGCGCGTCGCCTGCTCGAGGCGCCCGTACACCTGCGGCGCGAGGACGCCGCTCCACAGGAGCTCGAGGACGGGGGCCCGCGCGCCGCCGTCCGGGGCGAACGCGCCGAGCGCGATCTGCGCGTCGCCGCGGCCGTGCGCGCCAAGGAGCAGCGGACCGAGGCGTGCGCGCGCGGCGTCGAGCGAAGGGTCGAGCACGACGCACGCGTCCACCTCCACGGGCTCGTGCCCCTGGGCCTCGTTCATCCCGACGATCGCGCGGCCTCCGCTCGCGCGCGCGTGCAGGCGCGCGCGCGTCCGGTAGCCGAGCGGCCGCGCGGGGGCGTGCGATTCGATCGCGTGCGCGCGCCACGCTTCGGGCAGCGCGCGGCGGACGATCGCGGCGTGCGCGATCGCCTGCGCGGCCGGCGCGACGTGCAGCCAGTCGCAGCCGCCGCAGCGCGCGGTGTGCGGGCACGGCGGCGCGACCCGCGCGTCGCCGGGCGCCTCGAGCGCGACGAGGCGCCCGCGCGCCGGTCGCCGCGACGCGTCCACCTCCACCACCGCCCGATCGCCCGGGCACGCGCCGCGCACGAAAATCGCGCGCCGCTCGCCGCCCAGCTCTGCGATCGCGACGCCGTCGCCTCCCGGCGCGAGCTCGTCCACGGTCACGGTGAGTCGCATGGTCATGCGCGCCGCCTCACCGCGCCGAGCAGGCGAAGAGCGCGTAGCCGCCGAGGGCGTCCTTGTCGGTCAGCGTCTTGCCGGTCGTCCACGCCACGGCGACCCGCGTCTCGGAAGCCGAGACGGCGAGCTGCCCGTCGCGCACCGCGGTGACCGGCGGGACGCGCGAGTCGGAGCCGAGGACGAAGCGACGCTTGAGCGTCGGCGTCGTCGTCGCCTGCGTGTACGCGAAGAGCGTAATGGTGCTCACCGCCGGCGCGGACGCGACCTTCTCGACGGCGAAGAACATCCGATCCTGGACGAGCGCGATGTCCGCGTAGGGGACCTTGCCCACGCCGTCGATCGTGATGCCGTCGGAGGTCTTCTGCGTGCCGTTCTCGTAGATGCGGAAGGCGACCTGCTTGCCCGGGCTCGTGGTGTCGCTCGCGACGATGACGCGCTGGCCGACGGCGATGACCGAGGCCCAGGTGCCGGGGAACACGTCGACGAGCGGCGCGGTCGCGAGCGTCGTGACGTCGGCGCTCGCGGGGAGGATCTGCAGGCGCAGGGTGGCGCCCGTGCTCCCGCCGTCGTTCGGCGGAGGAGGCGGTGGCGCCGCGTCGCCGGCGTCGCCCGCATCTCCGGCGTCGAGAAGGTCGCCGGCCATCCCGGCGTCGCCCCCGCCGACGTTTCCGCTGCCCGCGGCGAGGAACGCGCGCGCGCCGTCGCTCGCCGCGACCCACGCGCCCGTCTTTGCCCCGCCGCCACCGAACGCGATCGCCGTCTGCGCCTCCAGGTGGTTGCCCGACGCGAAGACGACGTTCGCGGTCTTCTTGTCCTCGACGAACGCGAGCAGGAAGTCGCCGCGCGTCTTGTCGAACGCGAGCGCGTGGGCAGGGGAGAGAATGCGCCGCAGCGAGCCCTTGCCCTCGAA
>JAYVXL010000158.1:0-2379 GCA_043785185.1 Myxococcales bacterium | reverse complement strand
GAGCGCGCGCGCGTGCTCGGCGAGCGCGTCCTTCGGCTTGCCCATGGCGAACCGCGCCTCGGCGAGCCGGCACAGCGTCATGCCGTAGTCCTGGTGCTCCTTGCCGAGCACCTTGTCGACGATCGCGAGCGCGGCCTCGTGGTGCGAGGTCGCGCGATCGCCGCGGCCGCGCGCGAGCTCCGCCTCGCCGAGATCGTTCAGCACCGCCGCGTAGTCCGGCGTCTGGCCGCGGCTCGCCGCGTCGAGCGTGGCCTTCGCGCGCGTGAGCAGGGGGACGGCCTCGTCGGCGCGGCCCATCGCCACGAGCACCTCGCCGATGCTGTCGAGCGGGGGCACCGTCTCCGGGTGGTCGCCGCCGACGGACTTCTCCGCGAGCTCGAGCGCGCGCCGCAGGTCGACGAGAGCTTCGTCGTAACGCCCGACGCTGAACAGCTCGACCCCCATGTTGTTCAGGTAGAGCGCGAGCTGAGGGTGGCTCGCGCCGAGCGCGCGCTCGGCGATGTCGAGCGCCTGCGTGTCGAGGTCGTACGCGTCCTCGAGGCGTCCCTGGTCGAAGTACACGGACGCGACGCCGTCCATCGCGTGCGCGACCTTCACGTGGTCGGGGCCGAGCACCTTCTTGTAGAGCGCGATCGCGCGGCCGAGCGCGGCGAGCGACTCTTCGTTCTTGCCCTGGTGCCACGAGATGATGCTGAAGCCCTCGAGCCGATCGGCCTCGAGCTCGTCGCTGCCGCCGAGGCGCTGGATCGCCAGCTCGGCGAAGCGCGTCCACTGGCGCGCGTCGTCGTACCGCGCCTCGCGCTCGGCGACGAAGTAGACCAGATCGATGAACGCGCGCGCCGCGATCGCGTCGTGGCCGGACGCGAGCGCCGCCTCGCCGGCCTGGCGCAGCGATCGCTCGGCGCGCCGCGTGTCGCTGAGGCGGCCGGAGATGAGGCCGTCGAGCGCGAGCGCCTCGGCCTCGAGCGGCAGGTACCCGACGTCGCGCGCGTCGACGAGGACGGGCTCGACGAGCAGGCGCGCCTCGTCGTACTTGCCGGCGTCGACGAGCGCCTTGACGCGCGCGAGGTGAATGCGTGCGTTCTGCACGCGATCGGCTTTTTGCGGGTCGGACGGCGGCCGTACGCCGGCCTTGAGCGCGACGACGTTCGAGCAGTCCGAGAGGCTCGGCAGCGCGAGCGCCGCCGGGACCGCGCGCGCGACCACCTCGCCGTCGGCCTCGGAGAGGAGCTTCGTGAGCGCGCCGAGCCGGCGCAGGTCCGCGTCGAGGCACTCCACGCGGCGGTCGAGCATCTCCTCGCTCTGCTCGCCGCGCACGCGCGTCGCCTCGCACGCCTCGGTGCGCGTCTGCACCCAGCCGCGCGCGTAGGCGTCGAGCGTCTTCTCGGTGCCGCGCCACGCGTCGCTCGCGAACGACCTGCCGGTCTTGTCGAAGGCGCGGTGGATCTTGTCGCGTCGCTCCGCGTCCCAAACGCCCGCGAGGCGCTGGTCGGCGCCCGTGCACATGCGCGCCTCGCGGCGCGCGCCGCGGTAGCCGAGCGTGCCCGCCAGCACGATGCCGATCACGCTGAGGAGAACGATCACCCGGCGACGCATCTGCCAGCGACGCGGCTGGACCGCCACGAGCAGCTCGCCCATCGACGGGTAGCGCTCTTTGGGATCGGGCCGGAGGCCCCGAAGGAGCGTCGCGCGTACGCGCGCAGGGACGAGCGTCTCCTTCGGCGCGTCGCGCACGCGGCCCTTGGCGGTCTCGCGGGTCAGCTCCTCGAGCGTCTGCGCCTCGAAGGGGCGCTCGCCATACAGGCCCTCGTAGAGCGAGACGCAGAAGCTGAACTGATCGGTGAGCTCGCTCGCCGGCTTGCCCACGAGCTGCTCGGGCGACATGTACGCGGGCGTGCCGGCGATCGCGCCCGCTTGGGTGAGCGTGGCGCCCTCCGCCGGAGCCGCGCGGCCGGGCGCTGGCAGGGCGCGCGCGCGCGCGAGGACGAGGCTCGACGAGTCGCGCCCGCGCTCGCGCTCCACGGGCCGCGCGAGGCCAAAATCGGTGACGAGCACGCGCCCGTCGCTGCCGACCATCACGTTCTCCGGCTTGAAATCACGGTGAACGAGCCCCGCGGCGTGCGCGGCGGCGAGGCCGTGGCCGGCGGCGGTGTACGCGTCGAGGACGGCGCGCCAACTGCGCGGCTCCGCCTCGAGCCACCGGCCGAGGCTCTGCCCCTGCACGAACTCCATCGCGACGAAGACCTGCCCGTCGGCCGTCGAGCCGGCGTCGTAGACGCTGACGACGTTCGGGTGCGAGAGCTTCGCCATCGACTGCGCCTCGCGGAGCAGGCGCTTGCCGAGCTCGCCGACCGACGCCGTCGGCGCGCTCGAGACGTC
>JAYVXL010000157.1:0-7924 GCA_043785185.1 Myxococcales bacterium | reverse complement strand
AACTCGAGCACCATCGTGAGGCGCCCGTCGACCGAGAAGAAATCGTACAGCTTGACGATCGCCGGGTGCGACAGGCGCGCGTAGGCGCTCGCCTCGCGCGCGAACATGCGCTCGAACGCCGGATCGCGCTGGTATTCGCTGAGCAGGCGCTTGAGCACGACCGTTCGCCCAAAGCCGTGGGGCCCCTCGGCGCGCGCGAGCAAGACATCGCTCGTGCCTCCGGTCGCGATCCGCCGAACGACGCGGTAACCACCGACGCGTTCGAGCGGGCCGTCCTTGGGATGGTCGGTCACAATCAAAAAGGTACGCAAAGGTCGCTAGGATCCGCCAGTCGCCGGACGATATTCTCGTTCCGAGGGGTCACCGATGCCTAGCGCCCCCCCCTCCGCCCCCTGTTTTGGCGTTCACGCGTACCGCGTCGGCGGGGCGACGCGTTTGTTGGCCTTCGTTCTGCTTTTCGTCCCGACGCTGGCCGCACCCGCCGCGCTCGGCGAGCTCGAGCTGCGCATCACGTGCGCGCGCACCGGCCCCGCCGCGCGCGGGCGCGACGGCGTTTGCGCGATCGAGCACAAGCGCGTCCTCTCCGGCCAGCGGCAAGAGCTCCCGCTCGCGTCCGTCCTGCGCGCGCGCGCGGACCGCTCCCTCGCCGGGCGCGCGAGCGTCGTCCTCGTCACGGCGGGCGCCGACGTCGTCGCGTCCGATGACCTGCCCGAGGAGGCCGCGGCCGGCGTCGCGCGCGACGTGAACGCGTTCCTCGCGTCGCCCGGCGCGCCCGCCTTGGACGTCCGCGTCCCGCGCGCCGCCGGCCTCGCCGCCTTCTACGCGCTCCTCTCGGCCGCGCTCGCGCTCGCCGGCGCCCTCGCGTACCGCTCGGCGCCGCGCGTGCACGTCGAGCTGGATCCCGACCTGGACGTCGTCCGCGTCGTGCGCCGCCTGTGGCCGTTTCGACCGTACGCGCGCAGCACGGCGCGGGCCGACGTCGCCGAGGCCGTCGTCGAGGGGATCCCGGAGGGCGAGCCGGCGCGCTTCCGCGTCACGCTCGTCACGCGCGCCGGCGACCGCGCGCCCCTCACGCGCGCGTACTACTCGGGCGATCGCGCCCCGCACGACGCGCTCGCCGCGGCGATCCGCGCCTTCGTCCGGGCGCCGTGAACGCGCCCGGCGACGCCCGCGCGCGCGCGTGGTAGGCCAAGGGCCGTGCTCGTCGCCACCTGGAACGTGAACGGAATCCGCGCGCGCGCGCAGCGCCTCGCCGAGTGGCTCGCCGAGCGCAAACCCGACGTCGTGTGCCTGCAGGAGCTCAAGGCCACGGACGCCGACTTCCCGCACCTCGAGCTGCGCGCGCTCGGGTACCACGCGGTGCTCGTCGGCCAGCAGAGCTGGAACGGCGTCGCGGTCCTCGCGAAGGAGCCGCCGCGGGAGGTGGCGCGCGAGCTGCCCGGCGCCGCCGTCGCGGGCGCGCGCTTCGTCGTCGCGCGCGTGGGCGAGCTCGACGTCGCGAGCGTCTACGTCACCAACGGCAAGACCCTGGAGCACGCCGACTACGGCGTGAAGCTCGACTTCCTCACGCGCCTCGCCGAGCACGTGGAGACGCGCGCAAAGGACGCGGCGCCGTTCATCCTCTGCGGCGACTTCAACGTATGCCGCACCGCGACGGACTCGTACGGCGGGGTTGGCTTCGAGGGCCACATCTTCCACACGAAGGAGGAGCGCGCGCTCGTCGCCCGGCTCGAGGCGGCCGGCCTCGTCGATCTCTTCCGCGACAAGTACCCCGGCGAGCAGGGCTTCACCTGGTGGGACTACCGCGCCGGCGCGTTCCACAAGAAGATGGGGATGCGCCTGGACATGATGTTCGCGTCGAAGGACGTCGCCGCGCGCGTGAAGAGCGTCACAGTCGATCGCGAGTACCGCAAGAAGAGCGCCGCGGGCTCGGTGCCGAGCGATCACGCGCCCGTCGTCGCCGAGCTCTGATTCTGCGGCCGCGCGTCGAGCGCGTCAGGTCGAAGGCGCGCCGGCGGCCATGTCGGCCTCGACGCTGTCGAGCAGCTCGTTCGCGCGCGCCTCGTCGATGCCGAGGCCCTCGGCCATCGCGTTGAGCGTGTCGTTCTCCTCGTCGGCGATGGCGTTGTCGGCGAAGGCGATCGCCGCCGCGAGCACGAACGCCACCTCGGCGCGGACTCTGTCCTCGTGGAGCGTCGCGATGACGTCCGCCATGCGCTTGTCGCGCCCCTGCTCGGCGACGTTCTTGGCGGCCGCCTCCATGAGCGCTTCGATGTGCGCGCTCCTCAGGCCGTCGGCCGACAGGTTGCGGAGCGCGCCCTTCAGCACCTCGCGCTCGTCGTGCGTCACCTTGCCGTCGGCGCTCATCATCAAGTACATCGCCTCGGCGAGCGGGCCGTACTCGCCCAAGATCTGCAGCAGCTCCATCGCGTCCGGCGTCATGTTCGGCGACGGCGCGACGACGCTGGGGCGCTGCCCCTTCGTGCGGAGCTGATCACGGAGGCGCGCGAGGGTCGAGTTCGACAGCCAAATCATGGCCGCGAGGGTACACCGTCCACGCCGAGGTTGAACAGGTCAGTCGTCGAACTTGAACAGGTCGTCGAGGTCCTGCCGGGTGAGCTTCTTGGCCCCGCCCATGTCCTCGCTGAGCACGGCCCCCACGAGCTCGCGCTTCTTGCCGCCGAGCTCGAGGATCTTCTCCTCGATCGTGCCCTTGGCGATGAGGCGGTAGGTCGTGACGACCTTCGTCTGCCCGATGCGGTGCGCGCGATCGGTCGCCTGGTCCTCGACCGCCGGGTTCCACCACGGGTCGAAGTGAATGACGGTGTCGGCGGCCGTGAGGTTCAGGCCGCTGCCGCCGGCTTTGAGCGAGATGAGAAAGACGGGCGGGCCGGTGTCCTTCTGGAAGTTCTCGACGCGCTCTTGGCGATCCTTCGTCGAGCCGTCGAGGTACTCGTAAGGGACCTTGTCCTCCTCCATCGCGCGGCGGATGAGGGTCAGCATGCTGACGAACTGGCTGAAGACGAGGACCTTGTGCCCGCCTTCCACGCTCGTCGCGATGAGCTCGCGCAGCGCGGCGAGCTTCCCGCTGTCCTCGTCGCCGAACTGCCGCGGCAGGCCGAGCAGGCGCGGGTCGCACGCCGCCTGACGGAGCCGCGTCAAGCCGGCCAGGATTTGGATGTGGCTCTTGCCGATCCCCTGCCGCTCGACCTCGCCCAAGATCTGCGCGCGCACCTCCTTGAGGACGGCCGCGTAGAGCGCGCCCTGCTCGCCGGTGAGCTCGCAGAACTGATCGGTCTCAATCTTCTCGGGCAGATCCTTGGCGACCTCGCTCTTGGTGCGGCGGAGGATGAACGGGTGGATCGTCGCGCGCAGGCGCGTCGCGGCCTTCTGATCGCCGTTGTCGATCGGGCGCGCGTAGCGCTCCTCGAATTTGTCGAGCGGGCCGAGCAGGCCCGGGCTCACGAAGTCGAAGATCGACCAGATCTCCGAGAGGCGATTCTCGATCGGCGTACCCGACAGCGCGAGGCGCCGGTCGGCTTTGAGCCGCTTGGCCGAACGCGCGGTGGCCGAGAGCGGGTTCTTGATGTTCTGCGCCTCGTCGAGGATCGCGTACCTCAAGTCCAGCTTCGCGAGCAGCTCCTCGTCGCGGCGGAGCAGCGCGTAGCTCGTGACGATGACGTCCGCGTCCTCGAGCTCGTCTTGCCGCTCCTTCCGCTCCGCGCCGTGCCACAAGGCGTGCTTGAGCGACGGCGCGAACTTGTCCATCTCGCGCAGCCAGTTGGTGACGACGGACGTGGGGGCGACGATGAGCGCCTGGAATTTCCGGGGCAGGCCGTTCTTGTCCTTGGGCGCGCCGTCCTTGTCGGCGTTCTTCACGGCGAGGAGGAGCGCGAGCGTCTGGACCGTCTTCCCGAGCCCCATGTCGTCGGCGAGGATGCCGCCCGAGCCGATCTCGTTCAAAAACCAGAGCCACTGGAAGCCTTGCTCCTGGTAGGGGCGGAGGTTCGCCTTCAGGTTGCGCGGCTTCTTCGTGCCCTTGATCTCGTCGATGTCGCGGAGCTTCGTGAAGAGCTCCTTCGCGCCGTCGGAGACCATCGACTTGCCGACGGCCTCGAGCAGCTCCTGGAGGCGGCCGGCCTGCGAGAGTGGGAGCTTGTTGCCCTGGCCGCCGCCGGTCGCGAGGATCTCCGCCTGGCGCTGGAGCACCTCGCGGACCTTCGTGGCGTCGAGGCGCGCGAAGCTGCCGTCGGCGAGGCGCACGTAGCGGCGCCCCTCGGCGAGGCACTTCCCGAGCTCCTCTTGGGTGACGGCGACGCCCTCGCTCTCGAACGAGAGGCGCAGGCTCAGCCAGTCCATGCCCGACGACACGCGCGCGCTCGCGCCGAGCGACTCGCCGCGGACTTGCACGTCGACGAGATCATCGGGGACGAAGAGGTCCCAGTCCTCGGGAAGCTCGCCGATGCCTTCCGTCCAGAATTGGATCGCGTCGTCGCCGCGCGCGACGAAGCCGCTGCCCTCTTCGTCGGGCACGAGGCCGACCTCGCGGAGCACGCCGGCGGCGATCTGCTGCGCGGCGATGTCGCAACGGATGCACCTTGCACGCTTCGACGAGCCTTCTTCCGGCGGCTTCACGATCACCGGCGGGGTCATGCCGTCGGCGCGGACGTCGATCTCGATGTCCTCGTACGCGGCGCGCAGCGAGACGCGCGCCTCGACGAGCGAGCCGCCGGCGCGCATGCGGAACGTCGGCACGAGGTCGACGACGTCGGCGACCTGTGAGAGCTCGGGAAGCTCGGCGCCGACCTCGAGCGCCACCTTCGGCAAGCCCGACGCGATGAGCGCGGGGAGGTTGTCGATCGGCTCGTGGATGAACGGCGCGCGCGCGAGGCGGCGGATGGCGGCCGGCGACACGCGGCGGTCGATGGGGCGCGCGGCGCCGTCCTGCGGGTCGACGTACCAGCCCGGGCTCCCTTCGAACCACGCGCCGTGCGCCATCGTGAATTTGCGCGGATCGCCCTGGCGTTGGAAGCTCGACTTGACCATGACCTGCTGGCCATCGGCCGACAGCTCGAGGTCGAAGCGCGGGCGCAGCGGCTCGTCGCCGAAGCGCAGCTCCATCATCTGCGGCTCGACGATCACGCGCCGGCCCTTGAGGAGCGGGAGCAGCTCGGCCGCGTCTTCGCCGCGGACCTCGATGCCGACGCGGCGCGGGCCATCGTTCTCGAGGCGCGCGAGCAGGCGGATGGCCTCGCGATCGGGGCTCGGCTTCTCCCCTTGCGACGCGAGGAGCGTGCTCGGCAGGAGCGGCGTGCGGCTCTCGGGATCGAGCAGCGTGATGGTGAGCGCGCCGGGCTTGGCCTGCAGCCGGTACTCGATCTGCTTGGGGACCCTCGGCAGCGGCTCGGGCAGCCACGCGTCCACGCCCGTCGGCACCGTGCCCGGCGTGTACGCGCGCGGTCCTTGCGGCCCGTGCCCGCCGCCGCCCATTCCGCTCGGGCCGCCGCGCTGCTGGAGCATCTTCATCGCGCGCTGCGCGCGGCGCTTGCGGCGGCTGCTCCCGCCTCCGTCCATGTCGTTGCCCCCGGCCGAGTACCCGTTCTGCATCGGAGAAGCTCCGTGTGGCCCGCCGTGCTGCGCCGTGAAGCCGGGCGGCAGCGGCGCCGCGTGGGGCGGCGAGGCCTGTGGCCGCGGCGCGGGGCCGCGTGATTGATCTCGCAGCGCGATGAGCAGCGCCGCGACGTGCTTGCAGTGCCCGTTGATCTTCGAGAACGCTGGGCACGTGCAGGTGGACGAGAAGCCCGAGGGCGTCAGCTGCAGGCCGACCTGGTAAGGCTCAGGTTCGCTGCCGCGGACGAGGGCGCGCGCGCTCGTCTCCTCGAGGGCGACGCCGTCGACGGCGCGGCGCCGGACGTAGTCGTAGCCGCGCATGAACGCGCGCGCGCCGAGCAAGCGTCGGAGGGAGCGGTCGTTGAGCGCCGAGAGCGCTTCCTGGAAGGGGGTCGCCAAGGTTTGAGGGCCGTGCGGGGCGCCCGCGAGGAGATTCGCGGGCCCCGGATGCGAATGCCGGCGCGACGAGTGCGCAGCGGCGGCGTGGCAAGAGCGCGAGAGTAGAAGATCGGCTGGAGCGGTGGGGCCGCCTAGCGCACCTCGGGGCGCGCGGACGGGCTCAGTTGAGCGCCAGCCCTAGAAACCTTGGAATAACACCGGGCGGGGCCGCCCGCAACAGACTACGGGCAAACAGGCCAGGACGGGTCGCACGGGCTCTTTCCCCCGTCCGGAGAAAACGAGTCGCCCACGCGCGCGGCCTGGCCCGCGAAGCGCACGGCCGTGCTGACGGCGTCGCACGCGAAAGGCGGCGCCCCCGGGGGCTGAAAGTCGCGGACGGGGTCCGAGAGGATGTCGCGGCTCGCGCAGAGCTGGTTTCGAACCACATCGCCGATGAGCGGGGTCTGGCAGACGATGTTCCCCCCCTTCACCCGCAGCTGACCGATCGCGGAGAGGAACGCCGCGATCCCGATGCGGCCGCCGAGGGTCCCCTCGGCGATCCGGAACGAGGCCGCGGGCGCGCCGGGGGCGACGTCGCGGCCGCTCGGGTCGACTCCGACGAGCGTAGCGACCACGGCGGGGCTCGAGACCTCGAGGCTCACGGTGCCGAGGAAGAGCGTGACCGCGCGGACGGGCGGCACGACGAGGCGGTAGCCCGTCACGTACGCGTCGGGCGTCGAGATGAGCGGCACGAGGATCTCGCCCCTCCGAACGGCGGTCCCCTCGGCGAAGCTCCAGACGTCGGTGCCGTCCCACTTCGCGGGGTACGGGGGTCCGGGCGTGGACGTGCAGGCGCTGTCGGGAATCTCGCCGGCGTCGTGGGGCTGGCGGATGCCGTACGACGGGATGAGCCCCACCTTGACGAGGCTGTCGTCCGCTTTGCCGTTGTAGTCGGTGACGACCAGGAGGAGCGTCTCGCGGCCGCACTCCGCCTGGTCACCGAGCAGCGCCGCGCCGTTGCCGAGGGGCCCCAGGAACCCCGCGGCGCTGCGGAACGGGTTGTAGAGCGCGTTGTCGACGCCACCCTCGAAGTCGCAGGGGAGCGCGCCTGGCGGCGTGCAGGCGGACGCGCCCTGGTGCGCGGTCGCCGGGTCCGTGTCGCAGGTGCAGACGCCGTCGAGGTCGAAGCCGAGCGGCGCGCCTGCGTCGTCCGCGCCCGAGAAGTCGATCGTGCGAAGCGCGACGATGTACGTGCCCGCCGCCTCGTCGAAGGCGGCGTCCGGCCGTGGCGGGAGCGTGACGTGTGCGCACGGATCCGGCGGCGGCGGCGCGGCCGTGTCAGCGGGGCCGGCCTCCGGCGCCGGCGCCTCGTCGACCTGAAAGCGGTGGTCTTTGATGCCGGCGATGAGCTGGCACGCGGCGGCGAACGCGGCAAGCGCGGCGACGGCGAGGGTGCGGCGGAGGCGGCTCAAAACCGCGCCTCCGCGCCGACGCCGAGCGGCGTGGGGCCCGCGGTCGGGCGCACGGCGGTCTCGACCGGCGTGCGCGTGAGCAGCACCATGAGGAGGCCGCCCGTCACGGCCGCCACGCCGAGGCCGACGGCGACGTTGGCGAGGGCGGCGTCCGTGCGCGCGGCGCTCGCGGCGGCATTGGCAGAGTCCGCATCCGACCGCGAGCGGCACCGATCGCCGGGGCAAAGGCTCGTGGCCTGGTCGTTCTTCTTCACCGCCAGCGCGCCGAAGAACGCGCCCGCGCCGAGGCCGACGAGGCCGATGCCCGCGAACGTGAAGCCGACGATGCGCCGCGCGCGGGCCGAGGCCACGGCGTCGGCCGCCGCGAGGCTCAGCGCGACGTCCGCCCTGGGCGAAGGCAGCGTCGGCGGGACGGCCGCGCGCGTCGGCGGCGGCGGCGCGGCGGGGGCCGGCTCGCGCGGCGC
>JAYVXL010000156.1:0-7936 GCA_043785185.1 Myxococcales bacterium | reverse complement strand
TGACGGCGATCTCGCAGGCGATCGTGAAGCAAATGCCGCCGGGGGCGACGCCGCCGTTCATCATCCGCTACAGCGCGTCGAACGTGCCCATCCTCCAGATGGCGCTCGAGAGTGACTCGCTGAGCGAGCAGCAGCTCTTCGACTACGCCACGAACTTCGTCCGCGCCGACGCGGCCACGGTCTCGGGGACGCAAATCCCCTGGCCCTACGGCGGCAAACAGCGCCAGGTGATGGTCGACATCGACCCGCCCCGCCTCTTCGCCTGGGGTCTGTCGCCGCGGGACGTGACGAGCGCGGTCCTCGCCGAGAACGTCATCATGCCGACGGGCACCGCCAAGATGGGCGTGAACGAATACCCGGTGCTCACGAACTCGAGCCCGACGGCGCTCCTCGACATCGGCAACCTCCCCATCAAGACCGTCAACGGCACCACCGTCTACATTCGCGACGTCGCGAGCGTGCGCGACGGCTACGCGCCGCAGACGAACATGGTGCACGTGGAGGGGCGCCGCAGCGTCCTCTTGTCGGTGATGAAGAACGGAAGCGCCAGCACGCTCGACGTCGTGGCCGGCATCAAGGCGCTGCTGCCGGCCACGGTCGCGCGCCTCCCGAAGGAGCTCAAGCTGAGCACCCTCTTCGATCAGTCGGTCTTCGTACGCGCGGCGATCGACGGCGTCGTGAAGGAGGCGCTCATCGCTGCGGGCCTGACCGCGCTCATGATCCTTCTGTTTTTGGGCAGCTGGCGCGCGACGCTGGTCGTCGTCATCTCCATCCCGCTGTCGATCCTCGTCTCGGTGGTGGTGCTGTACGCGCTCGGGCAGACGCTCAACGTGATGACGCTCGGGGGCATGGCCCTGGCCGTCGGCATCCTCGTGGACGACGCGACGGTCGAGATCGAGAACATCCACCGCAACCTCGCGCAGAAAAAGCCGCTCGTGCGCGCCATCCTTGACGGCGCGCAGCAGATCGCCGTCCCCGCGTTCGTCTCGACGCTCTGCATTTGCATCGTCTTCGTGCCGGTGGCGTTCATCACCGGGTCCGCCAAGTCGCTGTTCATCCCGCTGGCGCTCGCGGTCGTGTTCGCGATGATGACGTCGTACATTCTCTCGCGCACGCTCGTGCCCACGATGGTGCGCTTTCTCCTCGCGAAGGAGGCGCACGGCGACGCCGCGCACGTCGGCGAGGGCCCTCTCGCGCCGGCGCGCCGCAAAGGAATCGGGGCCCGCTTCTCCTTCGCGTTCGAGCGTGGGTTCGACCGGCTGCGCGCGGGGTACGGCAGCCTCCTCGCCTGGGCGCTCTCGCGACCGCGCCTCGCCGCGGGCCTCCTCTTCGGCTTCGCGGTCCTGTCGCTCGGCCTCGGGCCGCTCATCGGGCGCGACTTCTTCCCGACCGTCGACGCAGGCCTCATCAAGCTCCATGTGCGCGGCGCGCCCGGCATCCGCATCGAGGAGACGGAGAAGCGGTTCGCCGAGATCGAGTCGACGATCCGCACCGTCATTCCCACGGGCGAGATCGCGACGATGCTCGACAACATCGGCATCCCGTACAGCGGCATCAACCTGTCCTTGAGCGAGGGCGCGCAGATCTCGTCGACCGACGGGCAGATCTTCATCTCGCTCAAGCCCGAGCACGGGCCGACGGCGCGCTACGTGCGCGACCTGCGGCGGACGCTGAACGCGAAGTACCCGGACACCACCTTCTTCTTCCTCGCGCCGGACATCTCGACGCAGGTGCTCAACTTCGGCATCGCCGCGCCCATCGACGTGATGGTGACCGGCGCGCCCGGCAACGAGGAGCAGACGCTGGAGGTCGCGCGCAAGATCGCCGCGCGCGTGAAGCGCGTGCCCGGCGCGGCCGACGTGCACCTCGCGCAGGTGCCCGCCCAGCCGGAGCTTCGCATCGACGTCGACCGAACGATGGCGCAGCAGGCGGGCCTCTCGCAGCGTGACGTCGCGAGCGATCTGCTCACGTCGCTCTCGTCGAGCGCGCAGGTGTCGCCGTCGTACTGGCTCGACGGCAAATTCGGCGTGCAATACCCGATCGCGATCCAGACGCCGCAGTACGACAACGGCTCGCTCGCGGCCCTGCAAAACACGCCGCTCTCGCGCGGGGAGCGCGGCGTGCCGCAGCTCCTGTCGAACGTCGCGACGATCTCGCGCGTCTCCGGGCCCGTGAACGTCACGCACTACAACGCGACGCGCACGTTCGACGTGCAGGCCAACGTGGACGGCACCGACCTCGGGAGCGTCGCCGACGCCGTGCACAAGATCGTCGACGGCATGACGCCGGAGCTGCCGCGCGGCACCGTCCTGCGCGTGAAGGGGCAGGTCGAGAGCATGGAGTCGTCGTTCCGCGGCCTCTTCATCGGGCTCTTCTTCGCGGTCTTGCTCGTTTACCTGCTGATGGTCGTCAACTTCCAGTCGTGGCTCGATCCGTTCATCATCCTCATGGCGCTCCCCGGCGCGATGGCCGGCATCGCGTGGATCCTTTTTCTGACCGGAACGACGCTGAGCGTACCGGCGCTCATGGGTTCGATCATGTGCGTCGGCGTCGCCACCAGCAACAGCATCCTCGTGGTCACGTTCGCCAACGAGCAGCGGGTTTACGGGCGCGGCGCGAGGGACGCGGCGCTGGCGGCGGGCATGACGCGGCTCCGTCCTGTGCTCATGACGGCGCTCGCCATGATGATCGGCATGCTCCCGATGTCGCTCGGCTTCGGTGAGGGCGGCGAGCAGAACGCGCCGCTCGGGCGCGCCGTCATCGGCGGCCTCGCGCTCGCGACGTTCATGACACTTTTCTTCGTGCCGGTGACGTACGGCATCCTTCGCAAGAAGGCGCCGCTGCAGGATCCGGAGCTGGAGGCCATCGCGACATGACGACCGAAAAGAGCGCTCCAAAGGGAAATCCGGCCGCCGACGGAGACGGCGGCGGCGGCGACGATCTCGGCTTCGAGCTCCCGGCGCCGGCGACCTTCACGCCGGCGCGCGCGCTCCTCGTGCTCGTGCTCGCCGCGGTCATCACGGGCGGCGCGTTCGCGGCCGGCTGGCTCCCCAAGCGCCACGCGCGCGCCGCGCTCGAGGCCGAGGCCGCGACCTCCCAGACCGCCCTCCTCCGCGTCGCCGTGGTGCACCCGAAGGCGAGCAAGAGCGACCGATCGATCAGCCTCCCGGGCAGCGTGCAGCCGCTCGAGGAGACGGTGCTCTACCCGCGCGCGAGCGGCTACGTGCGCAGCTGGGCGTTCGACCTCGGCGATCACGTGAAAGAGGGGGACGTCCTCGCCGAGATCGACACGCCGGAGCTCGACCAGGAGATGGTGCAAGCCAAGGCCCAGCTCGCCCAGTCCGAAGCCGGGGTCATGCAAGCGCAAGCGAACGCGGTCTTCTCGCAGCAGAACCTCGAGCGCTACAAGCGCCTCGCGCCGGCCGGGCTCGCCAGCGAGCAGGATCTCCAGCAGAAGAGCGCGCAGGCGAACGTCGACGAGGCGAACATCCGCGTCGCGCGCGCGAACGCCGACGCGCAGCGCGCGAACATTCAGCGCCTCGTGCGACTGAAGTCCTTTGCGCACGTGGTGGCCCCCTTCGCGGGGCGCGTGACGTTGCGAAGCGTCGAGCGCGGCGCCCTCGTCACCGCGGGGAACACGAGCCCGCTCTTCAAAATCTCGAACACCGAGACCGTGCGCGTCTACGTCCAGATCCCGCAGGACCTCGCGTCGGCCGTGCGCATCGACGTGCCCGCGCAAGTGTCGATCCGAGAGTTCGGCGGGCGGAGCTTCGAGGGGAAGGTCGCTCGCTCCTCCGGCGCGCTCGACGCCATCACGCGCACGATGACGACCGAGGTCCGCGTGCCGAATGCCAAGAACGAGCTCCTCTCGGGCATGTACGCGCAGGTCGCGCTTTCGTTGTCCGTGCCGCACACGGTCTATGCGATCCCGGGGACGGCGCTCATCGACGACGCGAAGGGGCTGCGCGTCGCGACCGTCACCCCCGAGGGCGCGGTGCACTTCGTGCCCGTCACCGTCGAGCGCGACACGGGCAAGGAGATCGAGATCGGCAGCGGCCTCGACGACACGACGAGGATCGTGAAGCTCCCGAACGTCGACATCGTCGAAGGGCGCGCGATCGAGGTCGTCGCGCAGTAGCGGTCCCCTCACCCGCCGCGGGGCGCGCCGTACGAGACGAGGACCTTGCGCTCGGTCATCTCCTCGATGGCGAAGCGGACCCCTTCGCGGCCGAGGCCGGAGTCGCGCGTGCCGCCGTACGGCATCGCGTCGACGCGGAACGACGCGGTGTCGTTCACGACGAGGCCGCCGACGTGCAGGCGCTCGAACGCGTCTCGGATGCGCGCGTGCGAGTCGGTGAAGAGGCCGGCCTGCAGGCCGTAGCGCGTCCCGTCGGCCATCTCGATCGCGTCGTCCCACGTGTCGTAGACGTGCGCGGTCAGGACGGGGCCGAAGACTTCTTCGTCGACGACGTCGAGCCCGCGGCCGTCTCCGTCGATCGCGATCACCGTCGCGGCGTACCGGGCGCCGTCGCGGGCGCCGCCCACGAGGACGTCGGCCCCGGCGTCGCGCGCCTCCTGGACCCACGCCTCTACGCGCTTCGCGCTCGCTTCGTCGATGAGCGGCCCGAGGATGCCCTTCGCGAGGCGCGGCTCCTCGGGGTGCAGGCTGCGCGCGCGGTGGACGACGTCGGCCAGGAACGCGTCGGCGATGCGCCGGTGAACGTAGAGCCGCTGGGTCTTGATGCACACCTGGCCGGCGTAGCCGAACGCGCTCGCAGCCACCGCCGCCGCCGCGCGCTCCGGCGCGTCCTCGTGCACGATGGCCGCTGCGTTGCCGCCGAGCTCGAGGAGCACGCGCTTCTTGCCGGCGATCGACTTGAGGTACCAGCCCACCTTCGCGCTGCCGGTGAACGAGAGCGTCGCGAACCGGTCGTCCTTCACGAGCACCTCGGCGACGTCGACGGCGCACGGGACGATCTGGACCGCGTCGTCGGGCATGTCCGCCTCGCGGAGGATCTCGCCGAGCGCGAGCGCGGTGAGGGGCGCTTGGGGCGCGGGCTTCAGCACGATCGAGCAGCCGCACGCGAGCGCCGGCGCGATCTTGTGCGCGACGAGGTTGAGCGGGAAGTTGAACGGCGACAGCGCGATCACCGGCCCCGCCGGCACGCGCGTCCACTCGCCGCGGTAGCCTTGCGACGGCGCGGTCAGGTCGAGCGGCATCACCTCGCCGCCCACGCGCGTCGCCTCTTCGGCCCCGAGCTCGAACGTCGCGATCGCGCGCGCGACCTCGCTGCGCGCGAGCGGGAGCGGCTTGCCCGCCTCGCGTGCGATGAGCTCGGCGAGCCCGTCGCGCCGCGCCTCGATGCCGCGCGCGACGCGGCGGAGCAGCTCGCGGCGCTCGTGGCTGCTCATCGCGCGCGTGCGCGCGTACGCGCGGACGGCGGCGCTGGTCGCCTCCTCCGCGCGGGCGCGGTCGGCCATCGTGACCTCGGCGAGCCGTTCGCCCGACCACGGGTCACGCACTTCGAGGACGGGGCCGCCCTCGTGCGACGTCGAGGCCACGAAGAGGCGGGGGTCCGGGAGCTTCATGGGTGGGGCGGAGGGCCCCCCCGATGGACTAACGGCGATCCTAGGGCGCGGCCAAGTTACGGGCGCGGCGCCCCCGAGCGGGCGCGAATTTGTTCGATTCTGCCCTGACTACACGGAACGCCCGTCGATGGAGCGTGGATTGCACGTTGGGGGGAGAACCATGGAGTCGAACGCCGCCCAGAAAGACCCCGCCGCCCTCGGCGCGGAGCTCCAAGCGACGATCGATCGCCTGCAGCGACGGACGCGGAGGCTCAGCGGCCGCGCGGCGGCGCTCCACGAGAGCGCGCAGCGCCTGCGCGCGTCGACCGAGCGGCTCCGCGTGCGCCTCCAATCGAGCTTCCCGCCGCCGCCCTTCGAGGACGCCGAGCCCGATCAGGGGTAGGACGGGGAGATGGCCGAAGGCATCCCCCTGCCCGCTCTCGCGCGCGGCACGTTGCTCGCCCCGCCGGCGCGCGTCGCGCGCCTCGCCGAAGCGATCCCGCATGTCGAGGCGGCGCTCGCCGGCGAGACCGACGCCGTCGCGATCGAGGCGACGCTCGCGTGCCTCCTCTGGGAGACGCTCGCCCACGCGAACTTCTGCGGGTTCTACCGCCGGATCGGCGAGTCGACCCTCGCGGTCGGCCCGTACCAAGGCTCGATGGGCTGCCTGCGCATCGACTTCGCGCGCGGCGTCTGCGGAAAGTGCGCGCGCACGCGCGAAGTGCAGCTCGTGGACGACGTGCTCGCCGTGGCCGACCACATCACGTGCGACGCGAACAGCCGCTCCGAGCTCGTCGTGCCGGTGATCGCGCGCGGCGAGCTGCGCGCGGTGCTCGACCTCGACTCGCCGCACGTGGGCGGCTTCTCGCGGCGCGAGGCGGAGCTGCTCCTTGGCCTCGTCGCGCGGACGCTCGGGAGAGGCGACGTCGACTTCTGACGCCGAGCTTATTGGCTCCCGCGGCGCGCCACGTGCGCTATAAGCGCCGCAAATGGTGCGGGTCGGCGTGGTCGGAGGGACGGGGTACACGGGCGGCGTCGCCGCGCGCCTCGTCGCCCTACACCCGCAGCTCGCGCTCGCCTGGGTGACGAGCGACAAGCTCGCCGGCAAGCCCCTCGCCGATCACCTCGCGATGCCCGCCGTTGGCACGTTCGCGCCCAACGGCGCCGCCCTCGAGCTCAACGACCAATGCGACGCCGTGCTCCTCGCGACGAGCGCCGAGGTGAGCGCCGTCCTCGGCCCCGCGCTCGCCGCGCGCGGCACGACCGTCGTCGACCTGTCGGGCGCGTTCCGCCTGGCCTCCGCCGCCGACTACGCGCAGTGGTACGGCCTCGAGCACCCGACGGCCGAGTGGCTCGCGAAGGCGCACTACGGCCTCCCCGAAGTGTTCGCGCCGCCCGGCGCCGCGGCGCCGCGCCCGCTGGTCTCAAACCCCGGCTGCTTCGCGACCGCCGGCATCCTCGCGCTCGCGCCGCTCGTGAAGGCAGGGCTCGTCGAGCCGAGCGGCCTCGTCATCGACGGAAAATCCGGCGTCACCGGCGCGGGCCGGCAGGCCAAGGAGGAGTACTCGTTCTCCGAAGTGGACGAGGACGCGCGGGCGTACAAGGTCCTCGCGCACCAGCACACGCCGGAGATGGCGCGCGCGCTCGGCCGCGTCGGGGCGAAGCCGGATTCGGTGACGTTCACCGCGCACCTCCTCCCGCTGCGCCGCGGCCTCATGACGACGTGCTACGCGCGCCCGCGCCCGGGCGCGACGGCGGCGCGCGTCGCCGAATGCCTCGCCGACGCCTACGGAAGGACACCGTTCGTCCACGCGTGCGCGCCGGGCGAGGCGACGCTGAAGAGCGTCGTCGGCACCAACCACGCGCGCGTCGGCGCCACCGCCAACGCAGACATCGTCGTCAGCGTCTGCGCGCTCGACAACCTGCTGAAGGGCGCCGCTGGCCAGGCGGTGCAGAACCTGAACCTCCTCTTCGGCCTCCCCGAGGCCCTCGGCCTCGATCACCTCATGCGAGTAATGCCATGAAGACGCCCCTCGGCTTCGCGTACGCGGGCATCCACGCCGGCATCAAGGCCGCGCGCAAGGACATGGCCCTCGTCTACAGCGAGGCGCCGTGCACGACCGCCGGCTGCTTCACCGTGAACACCGCCTGCGCGGCGCCGATCACCGACGCGCGCGCGCGCGTGCCGAGCACGACCGTCCGCGCCATCGTGGTGAACAGCGGGAACGCGAACGCGCTCGTCGGCCCCGACGGCGAGAAGGACGTGCGCGCCGTCGCCGCCGCCGCCGCCAAGGCGCTCGGCGTGCCGGACGAGAGCGTGATCTGCGCGTCCACCGGCGTCATCGGCGTTCGCCTCCCGACGAAGAAG
>JAYVXL010000155.1:0-7940 GCA_043785185.1 Myxococcales bacterium | reverse complement strand
CGAGGGCGTGCAGTTCCAGAACGCGACGGTCACGGTCGGCAGCAGCAAGCTCGAAGGGGGACTCGTCTCGCTCGGATTCAACAACGACCTCCGCATCGACGTGCCCAAGGGCTCGGTCGATCTCGCCGACATCGGACCGCTCGCGACCATCCCCATCGGCGGCGTCGTCGACATCGAGTGCCACATCAAGGGCAAATTCGACGACCCTCGCCTCGAGGCAGACGTCGGCATCCAGGGCTTCAACCTCGGCGACATTCCGTTCGGGAACGTCGCCTCCGCGCACGTGAAGCTCACGGGCCTCGTCGTCGACGTCTCGAACGCCAAGGCCATCAAAGGCAAGAGCACCTACGAGATGCCGACGGCGCGCCTCGACTTCGCCCACCACGACGGCCTGCACATGGACGCCATCGCGACGTCCACCGCGCTCGGGATGCGGGATTTTCTGGCGATCTGGAAGATGGAGGACGACCCGCGCTTCGCGGAGATCGACGGGTCCATCGCGACGAACGCGAACCTCCACATCGCGCTCGGCGGCCCGGAGGACGTGTGCGGGCAGGGGTTCATCGACGTGCGCGCGACCGCGCACTTGCGCGACGTGAAGCTGTACGGCGAGCGCTTCGAAGACGGCGATCTGGACCTCGAGTACAAGTGGACCGACCGCGGCGCCGGCCTCGAGGGCGCGGACGTCGACATCCGCGCGATCACGCTGCACAAGGCCCACCCCGCCGGCGGCGGGGCGATCGGCTCGCTGCTCGGCTCGGGCACGATCCAGCGCGGTGGCGACGTGCACGGCAGCGTGGTCGTCGAGGCGCTTCCGCTGTCGCGCGTCGACCAGCTCGGCGCGATTCGCCGCCAGATCGAGGGCTCGGCGTCGGGCATCGCGCGGATCGAAGGCAAGCTGGACGCGTTCGCGCTCAGCGCCGACCTCGACGTCACGCCGATCCGCGTGCGCGGCGCGCCGCTCGGCTCGTCGCACCTGCGCGTGACGATGACGCAGAAGCCGCCGGTCGAGGCCCCGGTGGGCCGGACGCGCTGCGGCGGGCGCATCTTTCCGGCGTTCAACAAGGAGGCGTTCCTGCGCGACACGTCGTCGCAAGGGACGATCGGCGTCGACGGCGAGCTCTTCGGCGGTCAGTTGAAGCTCGAGCACTTCGCGATGACGCGCGAGAAGGGCCCGCTCGTCACCGGGCGCGCGCTGCTCCGCAAGCTCGACCTCGGCGCGCTCGCGAAGATGCAGAGCGGAGAGGACCCGAAGGCCGCCGAGGGCGGACCGCCGGTGGCGCCCGTCACCGGCGAGCTCTCGGGCGATCTGACGATCGCGCGCCTCAAGATGGACGACCTCGGCTCCACGCGCGCCCGCTTCGCGCCGCAGTCGCTCGTGCTCGCGCGCGGCGGGCAGCGCCTCGCGCTCCGGCCCGCGCCGGTGAACTTCGTGGTCGAGGCCGACCGCCTGATCGTGCCGCCGCTCGTCTTCGACGTCGCCGCGCAGAACGGGCTGAAGGGCTCGTTCATCGTCCGCGGCGGCGTCGATCGCCTCACGCGCGACGCCGCGCTCGGGCTGAGCGCCGAGCTCCTGCCGGTCGACCTCGGTCTCCTCGTCGGCGTCGTCCCCAAGGTCGAGCGCGCGTCGGGCACGCTCCGCGGCCTCGTGAAGCTGGGCGGCACCGCGAAGTCGCCGACGCTCGACGGCGAGGTGAAGGTGAAGGACGGCGAGCTCGTCGTGCACGGGCTCCCCGGCCCGGTCACCGAGATCGACGTGGACCTGCGCGCCGACGTGAACGAGATCCGCATCTCGCGCGCGACCGGGAAATTCCTCGGCGGCAGCGTCACCGTCACCGACGGTCGCCTGCCGCTCAAAGAGATGGCGTTCGGCGCGGCCGACGCGCAGGTCGCCGCGCGCGGCATTCGTTACGCGCCGGCGGACGGCGTCTCGACGTCGCTCGACGCAGACCTCACGATCTCGTTCAACGCGCAGGCCACCGGCGGCCCCGCGGCGCGTCTACCGCACGTGACCGGCGACGTGCTGCTCACGTCGTTCGAATACACGCGCCCCGTCAGCCTGCTCACCGACCTGGGCGGCTTCCGCGTCGGCGGCGCTCGCCGCACCGTCGTCGAGTCGTACGACCCGTCGGCGGACGCCGTCGTCTTCGACGTGCGCGTGCGCTCGCGGCAGCCGCTCAAGATCAAGAACAACCTCGTCGAGTCGCAGCTAGTGATCGACTCGGGCGTCCTCACGGTGTCGGGCACCAACCAACGCATGGGCCTGCGCGGCACCCTGAAGGCGCAGCCCGGCGGGCGTTTCCGCTTCCTCGCGAACGAGTTCGAGGTCCGCCAAGCGTACATCAGCTTCGACGATCCGACGCGCATCGCGCCGAACGTCGACATCGTCGCCGTCACCGAGTACCGGCGCTACACCGACACGAGCGCGGGCGCGGCGACGGGCGCCGGCACCGGCGACGTCGGCGCCGCGGGCGGCACCGGCAGCGGGCGCGTCGGCGGCCTGTGGCGCATCCAGCTGCACGCGTTCGGCGACGCCGAGAACGTGCGCCTCGAGCTGACCAGCGATCCGGCGCTCTCCGACGAGGACATCAAGCTGCTCCTCACGCTGGGCATGACGCGATCGGAGATCGACCAGGTAGGCGCCGCTGGCGTCGGCACGAGCGTCGCGTTCCAGGCCGTCGGCGCGGCGACCGGCGCCGATCGCGCGGTGAAGGCGGCCATCCCCGTCATCGACGACTTCCGCTTCGGCAGCGCCTACTCATCGCGCACCGGCCGCACCGAGCCGCAGCTCACCGTCGGCCGGCGCATCACGGACAACGTCCGCGCCAGCGTCACGACGGGCCTCACCGAAGATCGCGAGCTCCGCTCGAACATCGAATGGCGCCTCAGCCAAAAGCTGAGCGTTCAATCGACGTACGACAACATCAATGACGTATCCTCCTCGGCCATCGGCAACGTCGGCGGTGGATTCCGGTGGAGGCTCGAGTTTGAGTAGGTTTCGCGCCTGGTCGGCGCTGGTGCTCGCGTTCGTGGTCGCGCTCGTGACCGCGCGCGTCGCGCGCGCCCAGCCGCCGAGCGACGCGCCCGCCGCGGCGGACCTCGCGCCGTTCACGGGCCGGCCGATCGTGCGCACCGAGGTCCTGCTCGACGACGACACCTGGCCCGACGTTCGCGCGCCCGTCGTCGAGAGCGTGAAGCCCGCCGAGCCGTTCTCCGCGTCCGTCGGCCGTCGTGCGCTCGCCGAGGTCATGGCGAGCGGCAATTTCGCGCGCGGCCGCGTCGCCGTCGTCGCCGAGGGCTCCGGCGTGCGCCTCGTCGTCCACGTCGTCGCGCGCAAGCTCATCGAGGGGCTCACCTTCGATACGCACGGCGCCGGGGTCGACAAGGACGAGATCTCCCGCGAGGCCGACCTCGCCGAGGGCGGCGAAATCCTGGGCGCCGCGCTCCCCGCCCAGCGGGCGAAGATCGCCGCGCTCTTCGTGCGCCATGGCTACCCGCGCCCGGAGGTCACGATCACGACGCGCCCGACGGAGGACCGCCAGCGCGTCCTCGTCGTCGTCGACGTGCAGCCCGGCGTGCCGCGGCTGATCGCCAAGCGCGTCTTCTACATCACGGACGTCGAGGCCCGGCCGCTCGAGGCGCTCGCGACGAGCGAGTACGCGGTCGCGCGCGGCGACCGCGCCGACGAGGCGCCCCTCGACGCGGCCGACACGAAGCTCGAGACGCTCCTCCGCGGTCGCGGCTACCACCGCACAGACGTGTCGCACGACGTCATCCTCTGGCAGGGCCAGGTGACCTTGCGCGTGCGCGTCGAGACGGGGCCGCTCTTCCAGGCGCGCTTCGAGGGCAACGAGCGCTACGACGCGACCGCGCTCGAGGGCGCGCTGCAGCTCGAGACGGAGCCGGATCGTTCGCTCCCGCACCTCGTGCAGAAGGTGAAGGACTTCTACGCGCGGCGCGGCTACCTCGACGCCGAGGTGACGGGCGAGGCGCGCGGCGGCGACGGCGACCGCGTGCACTTGCTCGTCTTCAAAATTCTCGAGCACCGCCGCGTGCTCGTCGGCACGCGCAGCTACCCGTGCCTGAAGGAGGAAGACGTCCGCAAGCTCTCCGAAGGCGGGCCCAAGTCGGCGAGCGCCATCGGCAACGAGATCGACAGCTACCTCGAGGACGAGCTGCCCGGCGCCGACCTCGCGCGCGATCCGAACCCGCGCAGCGTCGACCGCCTCGTCGCGCAGGGCCCGGGTGACGTCTCCGCCGGCGTGCGCACCGTCCCTGTCGATCTCGAGCCCAACGCCACGTTCGTCGCGGACACGTACGATCGCGCGCTCGCGCACGTGCAGGAGCTCTATCGCAACGAGGGCTTCCTCCACGCGCAGGTCGGTCCGGCGCAGGTCATACGGCGGCGCTGCAGCGGCCGTTCGCCCGCGGGCGGCTGCGTCCCCGAGACGCCGCGCGCGTCGCCCCCCGACGTTTGCACCTACGACGCGAGCAGCCTTCCGCTCCCCGTCGAGCCGTTGGACGCGCAGCTCACGTGCGTGCCCGATCCGCTGCACGGCGTCGAGTGCGAGCCGCGCATCGAGCTGCGGATCCCGGTGAAGCTCGGCCCGCGCACGACGCTGTGGGACGTCGCGTTCGCCGGCGTGACCGCGTTCAGCGAGCAGCAGGTCGCCGACGCGGCGAAGGCCGGCCTCGGCGACCCGGTGAACACGCTGCGCCTCGACGACGCGCGCCGCCGGCTCATCGACCTCTACAAAGAGGAGGGCTACGTGTACGTCGACGTCAAGTACACGCTGGAGCCGTCCGCCGACAACACGCGTGCGCGCGCGCGCTTCGAGATCATCGAGGGCCTGCAGGTCATCGTCCGCGACATCGTCGTCGTCGGCAACCGCATCACGCACACGGGCATCGTGCGGAAGCGCGCGGCGCTCACGGTCGGTCAGCCGTACCGCGCCAGCGACATCCGCAAGACGCAGGAGCGCGTCGCGACGCTCAACGTGTTCACGAGCGTCAGCGTCAACCTCGCCGAGCCGTACGTCCCGCAGAAGTACAAGACGGTGCTCATCACGGTGAACGAGCGCCTGCCGCAGGCCATCGAGCAGCAAGGCGGCTTCACCACCGGTGAAGGCGTGTACTACGGCTTCGAGTACGCGCACCGAAACATCTTCGGCGACGCGATCGCCTTCACGCTGCGCGGGCGCCTCTCGTACCTGCCGACCCCGCTCATCCTCGACCCGCAAGTCCGGCAGAATTTCACGTCGCTCGATCTCGAGAAGCGCATCGCCGCGCGCATCACCGCGAGCGTCGCGTTTCCGGAGATCGGCCTCGGGCCCCTCGTCCGCGCGCAGCTCGACGCCGTCTTCATCCACGATTTGCAGCGCGACTTCTTCATCACGAAGGTCGCCGTCATCCCGAGCCTGCAGTTTCGCCCGGTCCGGCAGCTCGTCCTCACGCTCAGCCAGAGCGTCGAGGACAACTACGTGAAGCTGTTCCAGTTCGACTCGACCGATGCGTACTTGAACTCGCTCGCGAGCCAGCCACAGAACGGCGGGCGCGTGCCGCCGGACATCGCGAAGTACCTGCTCATCCCCGACGGCGCCAGCTTCGCGCTCGCGCAGCGCTTCCTCGTGGGCTGGGATCGGCGCGACAACTCGTTCAACGCGTCGCGCGGCACGTACGTCGTGAGCGGCGTCGAGCACGTCGACTCGTTCCCCGTCTACAAGGCCGTCGACAACGTGCGCGTCTTCGAGGGGCACTTCCTGCGCTTCACCGAGACGATCGCCGGCTACATCCCGCTCCCGCGCGGAATCCGCATCGCCGCGGAGCTGCGCTTCGGCACGAACGTGCAGCTGACGCCGACGTCGCAGACGTACCCGGACCGCCTCTTCTTCATGGGCGGCGTCGAGTCGATGCGCGGCTGGGCGCTCTCGTCGTTCTTGCCGCAAGACGACATCGATCAGATCGCCGCCGATTTCGCCAAGCCGGACTGCGTGAACGGCACGGAGCCCGCGGCGTGCGGGACGGCGGGCGCGGCGCCGAACTTGCAGAAATTCAGCGCCGCGAGCCAGCCGGTGCGCGGCGGCAACCTGATGGTGAACCCCCGCCTCGAGCTGCGCGTGCCCATCGTCGGGCCGCTCGAGACGGCCCTCTTCACCGACATCGGCAACCTGTGGCGGCGCGCGAGCTACCCGCTCGACACCGGGAAATTCCCGCTCCGCGCGTCGGTCGGCGCGGGCGTGCGCCTGCAGACGCCGGTGGGGCCCGTGGCCGTCGACTACGGCATCAACGTCACGCGCCACGAGGTCTACGCGAACGAGGACTTCGGCGCGCTGCACTTCGCGATCGGGCTGTTCTAACGGGCGAGCGCGGCGAGGCGCCGCGATCCGCCCCGCCCCACGCGCGCGCGTTCGCCCTCAGCGATCGCCGCTCGGGCCGCCGCCGTCCCCGCCGCGGAGCACGCGCAGTCGGTCGCACGCGAGCCCGGCGCCCGCGCGGCACGCGCCGTCGTAGAGCGCGGCGGCGGCCCCGAGGTCCTTCGGCACGCCGCGCCCGTTCTCGAGCATGATGGCGTAGTTCGCGCAGCCGACGGCGTAGCCCAGGTCGCAGCCTTGCTTGTAGAAGCCCGCGGCCTTTGCGTCGTCCGTCAGCACGCCGTGGTGGAACTCGTACATCTGCCCGGCGGACACGCAGCCGCCCGCGCTCTTCAGCGCGCACGCGCGCTCGTACATGCGCGTCGCCTGCAGGTCGTCGCGCGGCGTGCCTTTGTTGCCGAACTGGTACGTCGTCCCCATCTTGCGGCAGCCCTCGGCGACGCCGGCTTCGCACTCGGAAACGCACGCGCCCGCGTCCTCGCACGTGCCGAACATGTTCGCGATCGTGATCGCGCTCGGCGCCTCCTGCGGGTTGCCCTCGGCGATGAACGGCGCGGCCTTGCGCTTGTCGCACGCCGACGTGAAGAGAACGGCCGGCGAGGCGACCGCGAGGAGGAGGGCGACGACGTTGCGCATCGACCGCTCCTATACCGCGTTTTTGGCTAGAACGACTTGAGGTCGGTCAAGAGGCGCTTCGAGATGACGATGCGCTGGATCTGCCCGGTGCCCTCGAAGATGTCGTAGACCTTGATGTCGCGGAACCACTTCTCGAGGAGCTGGTGGTCCTCGGAGATCGTGCCCTCGGCGCCGCAGATCTCGATGGCCTCGATGCACGCGCGGATGGCGGCCTGACCGGCCATCGCCTTGCACATGCTCGCCTCCTTCGCGTTCTCGGCGCCCTCGTCGGCGAGCCAAGCCGCGCGCCAGGTCATCGCGCGCGCGGCCTCGAGCCCGCGGCCGGTGCGCGCGAGCCGCTCGGCGATTTGCGCGTAGCGCGGCGTGTGCCGCGCGAGCGAATAGTTCTCCTTCACGAAGTCGCGCGCGTACTCGTAGGCGGCGCGGCCGATGCCGATGGCCATGCTCGCGACGAGCGGCCGCGTGCTGTCGAAGGTCTTCATGGCGGTCATGAAGCCCTCCTTGCTCACGTAGCGCTCTTCGCCGCCGAGGAGGTTCTCCTCGGGTACGCGGCAGTCTTCGAAGACGAGCTCCGCCGTCTCGCTCGCGCGGAGGCCCATCTTCTCTTCGATCCGGCCGACCAGGAAGCCGGGCGTCCCTTTCTCGACCACGAACGCGCGGTGGCCGGCGCGCCCGAGCGAGGGATCGATCGTCGCGAAGACGACGTTCCACGACGCCTTCGCGCCGTTCGTGATGTAGCACTTGCGGCCGTTGAGGACCCAGTGGTTGCCGTCTTTGCGGCAGCTCGTGCGAATGCCGGCGACGTCGCTGCCCGCGCCCGGCTCGGTCAGCGCGTACGCGCCCCAGCGGAGGCCGTTCGCGTAGTCCTTGAAGATGCCGAAGAAGCGCTCCTTCTGCTCCGCCGTGCCGCTCGCGCGCACGGGCGGGCCGCCG
>JAYVXL010000154.1:0-2385 GCA_043785185.1 Myxococcales bacterium | reverse complement strand
TCGTCAGGCGCTGCGCGCGCGCGCGACCTGCACGACCGAGGGCGCCGCGCGCGGCTCGCTCGGTGGAGCCGCGCGCGCGCGGGCGACCAGGGCGACGGCCGCGAGGATGACGACCGCGCCCGCGACGCTCGCGAGGTCGAGCCGCTCGCCCGCAAAGGTGACGCCGAGGCCGACGGCGATCACCGGGTTCACGTAGGCGTAGCTCATCGCGACGGCGGGCCGCGTGTGCGTGAGCAGGTAGGAGAACGCGGTGAACCCGACGAGCGAGCCGAAGACGCAGAGGTACGCGACGGCGAGGATCGCGGCGCCGGACGGCGCGGCGGTCACGCGCTCGCCGGCGCCGGCGCTCAAGACGACGAGCACCGCGCCGCCCGCGGTCATCTGCGCGCCGGTGCGCGCGAGGCTGGAGGCGGGCTGCGGGAGGCGCCGGCTCGCGAGCGAGCCGAGGGCCCACGCGAGCGGCGCGAGCAAAAGCATGACCGCCCCGCCCGGGCTCGCGCGCAGGTCGTCGCCGAGCTCGAGGATGCAGACGCCGAGGAGGCCAAGGCCCACGCCGAAGAGCTCGCCGCGCGACGCGCGCTCGCCGAACAAACGGCCGCTGACGGTGGCCCAGAGCGGCATCGTCGCGACGAGGACCGACGCGAGGCCGGACGACACCGAGCGCTCCGCCAGGGTCACGAGGCCGTTGCTCGCCGCGAAGAACAGCGTCCCCGCGAGCGCGGCGGCCGCCCATTGCCGCCGGTCGGGCAGCGCCTCGCCGCGCGCCTTTGCCAGGCCAAGGAGCACCGCGCCCGCGGCGAGGAACCGCACCGCGCCGATCATGAACGGCGGGAAACCCTCGAGCGCCACGCGGATCGCGAGGTACGTCGACCCCCACAAGACGCACACGGCGACGTACGCGATCGCGAGGGAGGCACGACGGGGGGCGAGCGTGGCGGGCATGTCCAAAGCGTGCGTCCAGGTTGCAGACCAGAACAGATTCAGTCAAAGTGATCTGACACCGGTACAGATTTGCCGCCCGGCGACTGTGCTGGTGAAATCGAGCACGACCGTGACCGCTGTAGCCTCCACACCGCAAGAGCACCTCTACGAGCTCCTCGCCCAAGACCTCTCGTCCCTCGTCGCGCGCGGGACGCTGCGGGCCGGGGACCGCATGCCCTCGGTGCGCTCGCTCAGCGACCAGCGCGGCGTCAGCGTGTCGACGGTGCTGCAGGCCTACCAGCTGCTCGAGCGGCGTGGCGTGGTCGAGACGCGGCCGCAGTCGGGCCACTACGTCCGAGCGTCGCGCGCGTCGCGGGTCCCCGAGCCGCGCGCCGCGCGGTCGTGCACCCAGGCGGCCCGACCCACCGTGAGCGATCTCGTGGCCCGCGTCTACGGCGCGGCCCGCGAGCCGGGGATGGCGCTGCTCGGGGCCGGCTTCATGAGCCCGTCACTCCTGCCGACCGAGCGCCTGAACCGCGGCCTCGCCCAAGTCGCGCGCTCGTCCGGCGGCGCCGGCATCGCCTACGACACGCCGCCCGGCCTCCCGGCGCTGCGCCGCCAGATCGCGAGGCGCGCGGCCGACTGGGGCGTCGCCATCACGCCGGACGACGTGGTCACGACGTTCGGCACGATGGAGGCGCTGCACCTCTGCATCCGCGCCGTCGCGAAGTCCGGGGACACGATCGTCGTCGAGTCGCCCGCGTACTACGGCGTCCTGCAGCTCATCGAGAGCCTGGGCATGCGCGCGCTCGAGATCCCCGCCCACGCCGGCACCGGCGTCGATCTCGCGCTCCTCGACGCCGCGCTCCGCCAGCACCGCGTGAAGGCGTGCCTCCTCGTCCCGAACTTCTCGAACCCGCTCGGCGCGCTCATCCCCGACGACGCGAAGGCCGAGCTCGTCGCGCTGCTCGCCCGCCGTGAGATCCCGCTCATCGAGGACGACATCTACGGCGATCTCCACCTGGACGGCGCGCGCCCGCGGCCCGCCCGCGCGTTCGACGACAGCGGCAACGTGATGCTGTGCTCCTCGTTCTCCAAGACGCTCGCGCCGGGCTACCGGGTCGGCTACGTCGTGCCCGGCCGGTACCGCGACGCGGTCGAGCGCCTCAAGTTCGCGCAGACGGTGGGGACGGCGACGCTCCCGCAGATGGCGATCGCCGATTTCCTCGAGAACGGCGGCTACGAGCGTCACCTGCGCCGCCTCCGCCGCCGCATCGCCGACCAGGTGGCCCGCGTGAGCGAGGCCATCGCCCACGAGTTCCCGGCCGGCACGCGCATCTCGCGGCCGCGCGGCGGCTTCTTCCTTTGGGTCGAGATGCCCGCCGGCAAGAGCTCTCTCGAGCTCTTCGCGCGCGCGCTCGAGCACAAGGTATCCGTCGCGCCGGGCCCCATCTTCTCCGCGAA
>JAYVXL010000153.1:0-23240 GCA_043785185.1 Myxococcales bacterium | reverse complement strand
CGCAAGACTTCCTGCAGATGAAAGACTCCTACACCGAGCGCGCCATGGTGATCGGGCGCAAGGTCGCGGACGGCACCGCGAGCGCGGCGGAGCGCAAGGAGATGGACCGCGGCCGGCGCTTCGCGTCGAAGCTGAACGATCTGAAGATGCTGGTCAGCACGCTGTCGTCGGCGACGATGAGCGCCAACCAGGGTGTGCCGAACACCGCGCTCGAGACGCTATTTCGTGTGACGTCGATGATGCACGGCCGCCAAATTTACGCGCTCGAGATGAAGGACGACGCGTACGCCCGCGTCGCGCGCATGCTTCAGCGCCAGCGCCGACTGGAAGCGATCGCGGGCGCGACGATGGGGCTCATGGCCACGTACATGGCCGTCGTCAACGACGGTGGCGACCCGCGCGCGATCGACGCGCTCACCGAAAAAGCCGTGCGTGCATTTCCGCTGAAGGCCGTCGTGACCGACCAAGAGGCGCGCGAGTACGTCAAGAATATCGATCAAAACATCGCGGTCGTGAAAAAGCAGTACGAGACGGCGATGCGCGCCGTGCATGGCGACGCGGTTTACGAAAAAAGGTACCGGGCGGGCATCGACGCGCTGTTTGCAAGCCACGATACGTTCAAAGCGGGGATGGCCGCGCGCGCCGACGCGACGAAGGCAACCGACGACGGTCGCCAGGCCGATCTCGCCAGTTGCGCGCGCGGCGAGCGGGCGGCGAACGCGTCGGTTTCGCCCGCCGAGTGCAAACGGATTCACACTGGCGCGCTCGCGGGCCATGGTCCCCCACCCGCTGGCGCGGCGGAGGCGGCCGCCGGTCCCTCGGTCCCGGGGGCGGCGCCGACCGCCGGCAACGTCATGGGCGCGCTCCTCGACTCGAGCATGAAGCTGCCGTTTCCGGGGCTTGCGGTCATCAAAGGCAGCCTCGCCGGCATCGATGCGATCGCGAAAGGCGACAGCAAGGGAGCGCTCGACGCCGCATTGACCGTCGTTCCCGCCGTGGTCGCCTTCGTCCCGGGAGGGCAGGCCATCGCGTCGCAGGTCGAAACGGCGAAGAAGATCGTGGGCACCGCGGCGGACGTGGTCGCGGCGGGCCGGGCCATCGCGGCGGCGCCCGACGGCATGGCGGCATTGCGCGAGGGCTTGGGAGCCGCTCAGAAAATGCTCGCCGGAACGAAGTACGACCCCGCGAAGCTTCGCGTGCCGCTCATCGCGCCGATGTGATCGTCAAGGGACAGAACGTCAGCGCGCGGGCGCTGTCGGCCACGTGATCGCGAGGACCCTGCGCTGCCCGCCGCGCACGAGCTCGACGGCGACGAGGCCGCCGCGGTCGAGGCTCCGGAAGGAGTGATCGATCCACTCGGTGCCGCCGGCGGCGTAGCCGTCCACCGACAGGACGAGGTCGCCCGCGTGGAGGCCCGCGCGCGCGAGGAGCGAACCGGCCGCGAACTCGCCGACGATGATGCCGCCGGGGCCCACGCCCAGCGGCGGCGGCCGCGCGAAGAACTGGAAGGCGGTGGCCTCGGGCGTGGACGCGAGCGCGAGCGTCACGTCGTCGACGCGCGCGAGCACGCCGGCGCGGACGAGATCGCGCGCGCGGCTTCGGAGGACGACCGGATCGTGCGTAACGGGCTCGCTCTCTGCGAGCAGCCCCGCGGGGCAGAGCGGGCGCTCACGTGCGGGCGCGCTGGGGAGGGGCGCCGCCGCGGGCAAGAGGGGCGGAGGCGCCGGCGCTGCGACGGAGAGCTTGGGGCTCGGCTCATACTCCGTCCGGCTCGGCAACTCCGCCCGCACGAGCATCGCGCACACCAGCAGGCACGCCGTGATGCCCACGATATCCCCCGCGATCATGAGAACGGTCAATGCCGCGCGGCACGCATGCGCGCCGCGCGCGAACCGGGACGGATGCGGCCGGCACACGGGCGGCGCGTTCGCGCAGCGACAGTCGCCGCCGCTGGCGGTGAGGAGGACGTCGAGCTCGGCGGTGCGGTAGGGAGAGTCCATTCGGGCTCCCTACAGCAACCGGCGTGCCGGCGCGGAGGCCCGCGATTCGTGGTGCGCCGCGGCGCCCCGCGCGACCATGGGCGCGCAAACTGACAGCGGGCGCCTTCCCGCCGCGACAAGCTGACAATCGAGTATCGTGGCCTCGGCCATGGCGACCGATCCGGACGCGCTGCTCGACGGGTTCCTCGCGTACGTCGCGAAGAAGGGCCTCACGCTCTACCCCGCGCAGGAGGAGGCCGTCCTCGAGATCTTCGCCGGCAAGAACGTCATCCTGAGCACGCCCACCGGCTCGGGGAAATCGCTGGTCGCCGCCGCGATGCACTTCTGCGCGCGCGCGACCGGCAAGCGCTCGTACTACACGTGCCCCATCAAGGCGCTCGTCAGCGAGAAGTTCTTCGCGCTCTGCGCCGACTTCGGCGCCGACGACGTCGGCATGATGACCGGCGACGCCGCCGTGAACCCGGGCGCCCCCATCATCTGCTGCACCGCCGAGATCCTCGCCAACATGGCGCTGCGCGAGGGGCCGGACGCCGCGGTCGACTTCGTCGTGATGGACGAGTTCCACTACTACTCCGACAAGGAGCGCGGCGTCGCCTGGCAGATCCCGCTCCTCGTCCTCAAGAACGCGCGCTTCCTCCTCATGAGCGCGACGCTCGGCGGCACCGACTTCTTCAAGGAGAAGCTCACGGCGCTGACGGGCGTCGAGACGGCGGTCGTCACCTCCACGCACCGCCCGGTGCCGCTGTACTTCGAATACAAGGAGACGGCGCTGCACGAGACGGTGAACGATCTCGTCAAGCTCGGTCGCTACCCCATCTACGTCGTGTGCTTCACGCAGCGGATGACCGCCGAGGAAGCGCAGAACCTGATGAGCGTCGACTTCTGCACGAAGGAGGAGAAGAAGGCCATCGCCGAGGACCTCACCGGCGTGCGCTTCGACAGCCCGTACGGCAAAGAGGTGCAGAAGTTCCTGCGGCACGGCGTCGGGCTCCACCACGCGGGGCTCCTGCCCAAGTACCGCCTTCGCGTCGAGAAGCTCGCGCAGACCGGCAAGCTCAAGATCATCTGCGGCACCGACACGCTCGGCGTCGGCGTCAACATCCCCATCCGCACCGTGCTGTTCACCAAGCTGTGCAAGTACGACGGCGAGAAGACGGGCCTCCTCTCGGTGCGCGACTTCATGCAGATCAGCGGGCGCGCGGGGCGCAAGGGCTTCGACGACGCGGGGTTCGTGTGCGCGCAGGCGCCCGAGCACGTCATCGAGAACCTGCGCATGGAGCAGCGCGCCGCCGGCGACAAGGCGAAGCTCCGCAAGATGGTCAAGCGAAAGCCCCCGGACCGCGGCTACGTGCACTGGGACCGGGCGACCTTCGACAAGCTCGTGGCGGGCACGCCGGAGCCGCTGCAGTCGCGCTTCCGCGTCACGCACGGGATGATCGTCAACGTGCTCGCGCGCCCGGGCGGCGGCTGCATGGCGCTCGCACGCCTCGTCGCGCGCTCGCACGATCGCAAAGCCGAGCAGCGCATCCAGGGGCGCCTCGCGATGCAGATGTTCGCGTCGCTCAAGGACGCCGGTATCGTCGAGGTCGGCGATGATCACCGCGTGCGCGTCCACGCCGATCTCCAGGACGACTTCTCGCTCCACCACGCCTTGTCCCTCTACCTCGTCGAGACGGTCGAGAAGATCGACCCATACCTCGAGACCTACGCGCTCGAGATCCTCACGCTCGTCGAGTCGATCCTCGAAAACCCCGATCTCGTGCTCATGCGCCAGGTCGACAAGCTGAAGACCCTGCGCATGGCCGAGATGAAGGCCGCCGGCGTCGAGTACGAGGAGCGCATCGCCGAGCTCGACAAGATCGAGCACCCGAAGCCGAACCGCGATTTCATCTACGACACGTTCAACGCCTTCTCCGCGCGCCACCCGTGGGTCGGCGCAGAGAACATCCGCCCGAAGTCGATCGCGCGCGACATGGTGGAGCAGTACCTCTCGTTCTCCGAGTACGTGAAGGAGTACGGCCTCGAGCGCGGCGAGGGCATCCTCCTGCGGTACCTCTCGGACGTGTACAAGACGCTGATTCAGACCGTGCCGGAGTGGGCAAAGGACGAGCGCATCTCCGAGCTGGTGACGTATTTCGGCGCGATGGTGCGGCAGGTCGACTCGAGTCTGCTCGACGAGTGGGAGAAGATGCGGGACCCGTCGTTCTCCGGGAAGCTCGCCCCGCCGGGCGCGAAAGAGGACGCCGACGCCGCCTACGACGTCACGCGCGACGGGCGCGCGTTCACGGTGCTCGTGCGGAACCTCGTCTTCGGCGTCGTGCGGGCGCTCGCGGCGCGCGACTTCGCGCGGGCCGCCGAGGCGCTCGAGCCCGGAGACCTCACCGCCGGCAAGCTCGAGGAGGCGATGCGAGCGTTCTGGGAGACGCGCGTGCGCGTGCGGACCGATCCCGAGGCGCGAGGCCCGAGCCACCTGCGCATCGAGGAGGGGCCCGACGCGTGGCAAATCACGCAGACGCTGCTCGACGGCGCCGAGGAGAACGACTGGTACCTCGCCGGCTCGGTGGATCTCGCCAAATCACGGGCCGCGGGGCGACCGGTGATGGCGCTCCGGCATCTGGGCGCTTGAGGTCGCCGCCCGAAGCGGATACGAAAGTCAGCCGTGGGATCCCAACGCCTCGTCCGCACCCTCGGCCCGCTCGTCCTCCTCGTCGCCGCCCTGCTCGCCACAGGGACGGGCTGCAAGAAGAAGGCGGGCGACAAATGCAAACCCGAGCAGACGGCGTGCGTCGACGCGCAGACCGCGCTCATCTGCGTGAACAACGTGTTCACGCCGATGCAGTGCCGCGGCGCGGGAGGCTGCGCGGGCGCCGGCGAGGCGGTCACGTGCGACAACAAATTCGGCCAAGCGGGCGACGGGTGCAACAAGGAGACGAGCGATCTGGCCTGCACCGCCGATAAAAAGGGCGAGCTTCGCTGCAAGGACAACAAATTCGTCCTCGCCTCCGGCTGCCGCGGCAGCAAGGGCTGTTATTGGGAGGCGTCGACCCTGCACTGCGACACGGACATCGCCGACATCGCCGACCCGTGCGAGGACGACGGCGACCTCGCCTGTTCGGTGGACGGCAAGTCGCTCCTCAAGTGCGCCAAAGACAAGTACCTCGTCGAGAACACCTGCAAGGGTCCGAAGAGCTGCAAGGTCGACGGTACGAAGGTCCACTGCGACGACGACATGGCCGACGTGGGCGATCCCTGCGCGACGGAGGGCGACCTCGCGTGCGCGATGGACAAGAAGCAGCTCCTCAGCTGCCACGACCACAAGTTCAAGGTCGACCAGGCCTGCAAGCGCGGCTGCACGTACACCGAAAAAGACGACAAGACGACGTTCGACTGCAAGCCGTAGGCCGCGGCCTTCGCCGCGGACTACTTCCTTTGTTTAGGTGAAACCCTGCGGGTTTCCCCACGCGGAGCGTGGGACCCCTTCCGCTTCGCTTCGCGGCCGTGCGGAGCACGGGCGGGAGCGACGAGAATTTTCAGCGGGTCTCCGCCGTGCGGGGGAAGGCGAAGATTACGGGGAGGAGGGAGAGGGCGCCGAGGGCGGTGGCGAGGGCGAAGTGGCCGGCGTAGCCGAGGGCGGATGCGCTGTAGCCGCTCAACGTGGCCGCGGCGCCGTTGGCGATGACGACCGCGCTCGCCTGCACGGTGTAGTCGGTAGCGCTCGTCTCTTTGCGCGACCAGTCCATCATGGCGGTGAAGAGCGCCGTCGTCGCGGCGCCGCTGGCGAAGTGCTCGAGCGCGCAGAGGCCCGTGAGCACCGCGCGATCGGGCGCGTGGCGTGCGGCGAGGACGTAGAGCGCGACGGTGAGCGTCTGCGCGGCGCCGAAGACGAGCATCGCGGTGCGGCGGCCGAGGCGGTTCACTGCGGCGCCGCCGACCATTGCGCCGAGCAGGCCCGCGGCGAAGCCCACGGTGCCGAGCATCCACCCGATGTCGGCGAGGCTCATGCCCGCGTCGGCGAGGAACGGCCGCAGCATCCCCGCCGCGAGCGCCTCGGCGACCTTGTACGTGAGGACGAGCAGGAGGATGCGCCACGCGCCGCGCCGCGTGAAGAAGTGGAAAAAATGCGGCGGAGCGCGGCCACCCGCGGGCGCGGCGCGCGGAGCCTCGTGGGCGAACGCGATGGGGACGCTCGAGACGACGACGATCGCCGCCATCGCGAAGAACGTGAGCGCCCACCCCAGCCGCTCGTGCAGGATGAGGAGCACGCCGCCGCCGATGATCATCCCGACGCGGTAGCCGGCGACCTGCACGCCGTTCGCGAGGCCGCGCTCGCGCTCGGGGAGCATGTCGACCGCGAGCCCGTCGGTCGCGATGTCCTGCGTCGCGCAGAACAAATTCGTGAGGAGCACCGACGCGAGGACGACGCTGAACGAGTCCTTCGCCAGCGCGGTGCCCACGAGCGTCAGCGCCGTCACGAGCTGCAGCGGGAGGATCCACGCCTTGCGCTTGCCGTACCGGTCGACGAGCGGCGACCACAGGAACTTGAGCGCCCACGGCAACGCGAGGAGCGACGACAGGCCGATCGCCTCGAGGCTCATCCCGCGCTTGCGCATGATGAGAGGCAGCGCCTGCGTGAAGAAGCCGAACGGGAGCCCTTGCGACAGGTAGAGCGAGCCCAGGAGCCCGAGGCGGCGCCAGCTCATTTGCGCGCGGTGGCGCGCTTTTTCCGCTTCTTCACGAGCTTTCGCGGCGGCAAGAGCTCGTCCTCTTGCGCGATCTTCTTCGCGAGGAAGATCGCCGCGTCGAGCTTGAAGAAGCTGCGCGTGCGGTAGAAGTGGAGCGCGTTCTCGTTGTTCTCCGCGACCTCGAGGACCAAGTGCGTGCAGCCCTGCACGCGCGCGAGGTGCTCGAGCTGCTCGAGGACGAAGCCGCCGATCCCCTGCCCGTGGTAGCCCGGGTGAACGGCGAGCTCCTCGACGAAGAGCGGCCGCATCTCGCGGTTCTCGAAGTAGTGGACGTTGATCCAGTTGTCCGCGCCGACGACCTCGCGCGCGCACTCGGCGTAGCCGACGATGTCGCTCTTGCCGCCGGCGAGCTTGGCCTCGAAGAGGAGCTGCTCGACCCCCTCCTCCTCGTACACCTCGAGGAAGCGGCGCTTGGTGCGCGGGCGCTGGTACTCCACCGTCTCGCGGTTCACGTCGCGGAAACAGAGCTTCAGGAACTCCCAGGCGCGATTCAGATCGCGGCGGTGGATGCGCCGCACGCGGATCTCGAGCGGCGCGTGGCTGGGCGGCGGAGCGGGCGATTCGGGCATCGCCCGCAGAGTACTCTGTGCGCCGTCGCGCGCGGGTTCTAGACTGCTGAGGTGAGCGCCGAAGCGGAGAAGCAGCCGCCGTGCCTCCCCGACGACGCGCTCGCGGACTTCGTGGACGGCCGCCTCGACGGCGAGCCGCTCGCGCGCGCCGAAGCGCACGTCGCCGAGTGCACGCGGTGCCGAGAGCTCGTGGCCGCGCTCCTCGACGATGGCGAGGACCGCGCGGTCCCGACCGACCGCCGCATCAGCCGCTACGTCGTGATCGAGCCGCTCGGCGCCGGCGCGATGGGCGTCGTGTACGCGGCGTACGATCCCGAGCTCGATAGGAAGGTCGCCGTGAAGCTCCTGCGCGCCGACCGCGCGACGAGCGCGGAGCGGACGCGCGCGCGGCTCCTGCGTGAGGCCAAGGCGATGGCGCAGATTTCGCACCCGAACGTCGTCCAGGTGCACGACGCGGGCACGTTCCAGGAGCGCGTCTTCGTCGCGATGGAGCTCGTCCCCGGCGAGACGCTGCGCGCGTGGACGAGCCGCGCGGCGCGGCCATGGCGCGAGGTCCTCGACGTCTTCGCCCAATGCGCGCGCGGCCTCGCGGCGGCGCACGCGGCGGGGCTCGTGCACCGCGACTTCAAGCCGGACAACGTGCTCGTGACGGCGGACGGGCGCGCAAAGGTCACCGACTTCGGGCTGGCGCGCGCGGAGGTCGAAGAGGACGACGCGCCGGCCGCGGGCGGCGACGCGCACCTCTTTCGCTCCGCGACGCGCACCGGCGCGCTCCGCGGGACGCCCGCGTACATGGCGCCCGAGCAGCTCGCCGGCGAGACGGCGGACGCGCGCTCCGATCAGTTCGGCTTCGGCGTCGCTCTCTTCGAGGCGCTCGCCGGCGCGCGCCCGTTCGAGGGCAAGACGGTGGGCGAGCTGCGCGGCGCGATCGCGGCGGGACCGGCCGACGCGGCGCGCGCGCTGCGCGACGTCCCGAACGCGGTGCGCCGCGCGGTGGAGCGTACGCTCCGCGTGGCGCCAGGAGAGCGCTTCGCCTCGATGGACGAGGTCGCGGCCCTGCTCGAGCGCCCCAAGAGCCGACGGCCGACGCTCCTGGCGCTCGGTGCGGCGACATGCGCCGTTGGGCTCGCGCTCGCGGCGGGGCGCGCGACGTCGGCAGCGCCGGCGCCGTGCGCGGGCGTCGCCGACAAAGGGGCGAGCGTGTGGCAAGGCGGGGCGCGGGACAAAGTCCGGGCCGCCTTCTCCGCCACGGGCGCGCCGTTCGCGGCCGATACGTTCCGGTCCGTCGACGCGGCGCTCTCGGCGTACATGAAGGGGTGGGCCGAGGAGCGGGTCCTTGCGTGCGAAGCGACGCGCCTGCGCGCCGAGCAGTCCGAGGAGCTGTTCGACCTGCGCATGCGCTGCCTCGACGGGGCGCTCGAAGGCGCGGCGTCGCTCGCCGCGGCGCTGACGACCGCCGATCGCGCGGCCGTGGGGAGCGCCGCGCAGGCCGTCGTCGCGCTGCCGCCCCTCGCGACGTGCGAGGACGTCGCGGCGCTCCGCGCGCGGGTCAAGCCGCCGAGCGGCGCCGCGCGCGCGAAGATCGACGAGCAGGTGCGCGCGCTCGCCGCGGCGCGGGCGAGCTCCGAGCTCGGTCGGTACGAGGAGGCGCGCGCGAAGGCCACCGGCGTCGTGGCGGCGAGCCGCGCGCTCGGCTACCCGCCCCTCGCCGGCGAGGCGCTCTTCCTCGAGGGTCAAGTCCTCGAGCGCCTGAGCCGCTACAAAGAGTCGGGCGAGCGACTGCGCGAGGCGGCGTGGACGAGCATGGCCGCGAAAGACGACGACACGACGTTCGCGGCGACCGCGGCGCTCGTGACCCTCGTGAAATACCGGCTCGCGCTGCCCGACGAGGGGCAGCTGTGGGACCGCACCGCCGGCGCGCTCCTCGACGCGCGCGGGCAGAGGCCGATGGACGAGGCGACGCTCGAGGAGAGCCGCGGCGCCGTCGATCGCGCGCAAGGTCGCTACGCGGACGCCGTGGCCCATACGCAGCGCGCGCTCACCCTCGAGCGCGGCGCGCTCGGCGACGGGCACCTGGCGGTCGCGGCGACGCTCGCCAGCCTCGCGTACTCGCTCGCGCGCCTCGGTCGCTACGAAGAGGCGCGCGCGGCGCTCGTCGAGGTGATCGCGACACGCGAGCGCACGCTGGGCCGCGAGCACCCGCTCGTCGCGCAGGCCGAGAGCCTCTTTGGAATGGTCCTGGTCTACCTCGCGCAGCTCGACGAGGCGATCCCGCCGCTGCAGCACGCGCTCGCGGTCTTGGAGACGAACCTCGGCCCCGACCACATCGAGACCGGCTACACCCTGAACCGCATCGGCAACGTCTACTTCGCGCGCGGCGACGTCGCGCTGGCGCACGCCGTACACGCGCGCGTCCTCGCGCTCGGCATCAAAGTGCTCGGGCCCGATCACCCGGAGGTCGGCCTGGCGCACATGAACTTGAGCCAGTCGTTGCGCGAGCTCGGTCGCCTGGCCGAGACCGAGCACGAGCTCGACCTCGCGCAGCGAATCCTCGAGGGCGCGCTCGGGAAGAATTATTCGTACCTCGCGACGGTGAAGGCCGAGCGCGGCGGCCTAAGGTTGCAGCAGGGCAAGCCCGCCGCGGCGGAGGCGCTGCACCGCGAGGCGATCGCGCTCGCCGAGGCGTCGCTCGGCAAGGCCCACCCCGAGACCGTAACGCCGCGCCGCATGCTCGCCGAGGACGTGCTCGCCGAGGGGCGCGCCGACGAGGCGGTGCGCCTGCTGGACGACACGCTGGCCGACTGCGACGCGGCGAAGATGGCCTACCCCGACGCGCCCGCCACCAAGTTCGCGCTCGCCCGCGCGCTCGCCGCGACCAAAAAGGACCCCGCGCGCGCGCGGCGCTTCGCCGAGGAGGCGCGCGCCGGCTACCGGTACGACTCGCAGCGCGATCGCGACGAGCGCGCGCGCATCGACGCGTGGCTCGCCGCGGCGCCCTGAGGCCGCGGCGGCGCGGCGAGATGGCGGCCGATCGCGGTTCTGGTATGCCTGGGGGGTGAGCTTTGGCCCGCGGTGCGAGCGGTTCTGCGCGGCGCGCGCGGGGTGGTCGCCATCGAGCGCGCTCGAGGCGGCGCTCGGCGCGGCCGTGGACGCCGCGACCGCCGCGTGGCCGTCCATCGCGCTGGGCGAGGACGTCTTCCTCGACCACCTCGCCGCCCGCGTCGCGCCGCCCGACCCGGCGACGCTCGCGCGCGCGCACGTCGCCGACCTCTACCTGGCCTGCGCCTGCGCCACCGCCGCCACCCGCACGCCCGCGACGACCGCGTTCTCGAAGGCCTACCTCGACGAGATCCCGACGTACCTCTCCGCGAGCGGCAACGCGGAGCTCGCCGACGAGGTGCGCCAAATCCTCGCCGAGCGCCTGCTCCTCGGCGGCGCGGCGGCGCCCAAGATCCTCGACTACACCGGCTCAGGGCCGCTGCGCGGCTGGGTCCGCGTCGCCGCCGTGCGCGCAGCGCTCACGCTTCGGCGCGCGCAGAAGGGCGGCGACCCCGACGCGCTCGACGGGCTCGTGGGCGCCGTCGACCCGGAGCTCGACGCGGTCAAGCTGCATTACAAGGCCGACTTCGCGCAGGCGCTCGTCGACGCGCTCGCGACGCTCGGCGAGCGTGAGCGGGCGTTGCTGAAGCTCCACTACCTCGACGGCGTCCCGGTCGACCGACTCGCCAAGCTGTACGGCGTGCACCGCGGGAGCGCCTCGCGTTGGCTCTCGGACGCGCGCGACGCGATCCTCGCGGAGACGCGCGCGCTCCTCCGCGCGCGGCTGAAGCTCACCGACTCGCAGTTTGCCAGCGTCGCGGCGCTCGTCCAGAGCCAGCTCGAGGTGAGCCTCCGGCAGCTCCTGCGCCCCGCGCGCTGAAGCCGCGCGGGCGCCTACGCGCGAATGCCGGGCGCTTCGTGCCCGCTCGCGCTGACGTACTCGTTGTAACCGCCGCCGTAGGCGACGGGCTTGCCGTCCGTGAGCTCCAGCACGCGGTTGGACAGCGCCGCCAAGAAGCGACGGTCGTGCGAAACGAAGAGCATCGTCCCCTCGAAATCGGCGAGCGCCTTCACGAGCATCTCCTTGGTGCCCATGTCGAGGTGGTTGGTCGGCTCGTCGAGGACGAGGAAGTTCGGCGGGTCGTACAGCATCTTCGCGAGGACGACGCGCGCCTTCTCGCCGCCCGACAGGATGCGGCAGCGCTTCTCGACGTCGTCCCCCGAGAAGCCGAACGCGCCCGCGAGCGAGCGGAGGGAGCCGATCGTGGCGAGCGGGAACGCGTCCTGGAGCGTCTCGAACACGGTGCGCTCGGGGTCGAGGAGATCCATCGTGTGCTGCGCGAAGTACGCCATCTTCACGCTCGCGCCGACCTTCACGACGCCGGTGTCCGGCTCGGAGGCGCCGGCGACGAGCTTGAGCAGCGTCGATTTGCCCGCGCCGTTCACGCCCATCACGCACCACCGCTCGCCGCGGCGGACGAGGAGATCGAAGCCGTCGTAGATGACCTTCGAGCCGTACGCCTTCTTGATGGCGGCGAGGCTCGCGACGTCTTCGCCCGAGCGCGGCGGCTCGCGGAAGTCGAACTCGACGACCTTGCGCGTGCGCGGCGGCTCGACGCGCTCGATCTTGTCGAGCTTCTTCACGCGCGACTGCACCTGCGCCGCGTGCGACGCGCGCGCCTTGAAGCGGTCGATGAAGCGCTGCTCCTTCGCGAGCATCGCCTGCTGGCGCTCGAACTGCGCCTGCTGGTTGCGATCGGCGATCGCGCGCTGCTCCTCGTAAAATGCGTAATTTCCCGAGTATTCGGTGAGCTCGCCGCCGTCGATCTCGATGATCTTGTTGACGACGCGGTTCATCATCTCGCGATCGTGCGAGGTCATGACGAGCGCGCCCTCGTACTCCTTCAGGAACTTCTCGAGCCAGATGATCGACTCGATGTCGAGGTGGTTGGTCGGCTCGTCGAGGAGCAGGCAGTCGGGGCGCATGAGGAGGATGCGCGCCAGCGCGACGCGCATCTTCCAGCCGCCCGAGAGGTTGCCGACGTCGCCGTCCATCACCTCGGTCGAGAAGCCGAGGCCGGCGAGGATCTCGCGCGCCTTCGCGTCGAGCGCGTAGCCGCCGAGCTCGTCGAAGCGCGCCTGCGCGTGGCCGTAGCGCTCGACGAGCGCCTCCATGTCATCGAGCTGCGCCGGATCGGCCATCGCGACCTCGAGGTGCGCGAGCTCGGCGGCGGCTTCGGAGACGGGCCCCGCGCCGTCCAGCGTCGCGGCGACGACGCTCATGCCCTTCATCTCGCCGGTGTCCTGCGAGAAGTAGCCGATGGTGATGCCCTTATCGACGGCGATCTGCCCCTCGTCCGGCGCCTCCTCCTTCATGATCATGCGGAAGATGGTCGTCTTGCCCGACCCGTTGGGGCCGACGAGGCCGACTTTGTCGCCTTTGAAGATGGCCGCCTGCGCCTCCATGAGGAGGATCTGCCGCCCGTGCCGCTTGCCGATGCCGTCGAGACGAATCACGGGGCCTTCCCTAGCACGGGTCGGCGAACGGCGGCACGCCGCTCGCAGGGTCTCCTTTGGATGGAGGCGGGCGGAGGAATGATGCGCTCGGAGCGGACGACGCCACGCGAGGACCGAGGCTTCCACGTCGTCGTGCATGACGTCGCGCCCCCGTTCCTGGGCGAAATCTCCACCATCCTGGGCGCGATCCGCCCCCTCGTCGGCCGGCGCGCGTCGGCCGCCGTCGTCCCGCGCTGGCACGGCCAGCCGCTCGAGGGCGAAGCGCAAGGCGCGCTCAAGCGCCTCGTCGACGACGGCTTCGACGAGGTGCTCTTGCACGGCTGGGAGCACCGGCAGCGGCGACCGAGCGGCATCGTGTCGGCGCTCACGCTCATGAGCAACGAGTTCGGCGGCCTGCCGTTCACGTCGGCGCTCGCGCGCGTCATGGACGGGTGCGAGCGGCTCGCGGAGCTCTTCGGCGCGTGGCCGACCGGCTTCGTTCCTCCCGCGTGGGACCGCGGGCCGGCGACGTCGCGCCTCTTGAGCGCGTGCGGTCTGGACGTCTACGTCGGCATGACCGCGCTCGAGCGCGCGGGCGCGCCGAGCGTGCCCTTGTCGACGTGGTCGTGGGACTCCGGCGCCATCGCGCAGCTCGGGTACCTCGGCGATCTCGCCGGCCGCGTCATGTTCGCGCTCCGCCCGCGCTCGGTGCCGTGCGTCGTGTTTCACCCGGCCGACGTCGCGCGCGGCTTCGTCGGCCGGGGCGTGCGCCTCATCGAGGCGCTCCTCGCGGACGGCCGCCGCCCACTCCCGTTCGCCGCCGAGCGGAGCGCGATGGGTTTGTGACGCGCGCGGGTCGAAGCTTGCGCCATTCGCCACAATCCGTAGGCTGGACCGAGTGCGCTTCCCTTTCGCGGCGTCCGCCGCCCTCACCCTCGCCACCACCGTCGCCAGCGCCGCGCCGCCCGCGCCGAGCGGCGCGCACCCGCGCATCTTCCTGAACGCGGGGGCGACGGCGACCCTCAAGGCCAACGCCGCCAAGAGCGGCACGGCGGCCGCCGCGGTCGTTGCAAAGTGCAAGGACATCGCGGCCAACCCGGGCAAATATTCGAACGGCGTCTTCATGGGCTACGGCTTCGGACACGCCGCGTCGGCGTGCGCGATGGCATGGCAGCTGACGAAGGACGCGTCGTACGCCGCGGCGGCGATCCGCCAGTGGAACGCCCTCTTGAGCGACTTCCAGACGCTCGGCGACGGCGCGGGCGGCGACACCGCCGTGAGCGGCCTGCACGACAACGGCTACGCGATGCGCTACTTCGGCACGCACACCGCGCTCGCCTACGACTGGCTGCACGACGCGCCCGGCGTCGACGCGAGCTTGCTCGAGACGTCGCGGGCGCGCTTCAAGGCGTGGGTCGACTGGGAGCAGGCCAACGGCTATCTGCGCGACGTCCCCGGCTCGAACTACCAGGCGGGCTACGTCATCGGCAAGACGATGATCGCGATCGCCGCGTCCGGCGAGGACGACGGCTCTGCCGCGAAGTACTGGGCGGACGTCGTCGACACGATGTGGACCGCGGAGAACCTGGGGCCGAACGGCGCCGGCGCCTCGGGGCCGCTCGTCGGCGGCGACTGGCCCGAGGGCTGGGAGTACGGCGAGCTCGGCGTCCTCGAATACGCGGCCAGCCTGCGCGCCGTCGAGGAACAAGGCGCTGCGTTTCCCCTCGCGCACGAGTACTTCTCGGCGCTCGGGCTCAACTACGCGTACGCGCTCACGCCGGACAAGAAGGGCTTCTTCATCGGGGGTGACTACGGCAACGCCGCGCTCGCCGCGCCGAACAAGCCCCCGGGCACCGAGCCGCTCCTCGCCGTCATGCTCGCCGGAGACGCGACGTCCGCGGGCCTGGCGACGTTCCTGCACGAGAGCACGGTCAAGGCGCCGGCCGACGGCCTCGTCTACGAAGCGCTGGCGGAAGCGCGCGCCGCCGTGCCCGTCCCGTACCCGCCCGCGGCGGCGCCGCGTTATTACGTGGTGCCCGGCACGCGCAAGCTCTACGCCCGCTCGAGCTGGGATCCTGCGGCGTTCTGGGCCGTCTTCGTGTCGGCGCCGCATTTCCTCGTCGATCACCAACACCTCGACGCGTCGACGTTCGTGTTCTCGCGCGGCGCCGACGCGCTCGTCGTCGACCCCTCGCCGTACGGCTCGCTGTCGTCGCTCACGAGCAACGCGCTCACCGTCGACTCGCAGACGGTGCCGGAGGGCTACCGTCCGAGCCAGTCGCCGCACTCGGCCGCGAGCCTCCCGTGGGCGCGCGCGACGGCGAGCGGCGTGGCGGCGGCCCGCGCCGAGCTCGCGCACGCGTTCGACGACGACACGGGCAAGACCGACGTGCCGTTCGCGCGCCGCGACTGGGCGATGCTCCCGGAGGGCGAGGTCGTCGCGATCGATCGCGTCCGAACGGGCGACGCCGCCCGAAAGACGTACCTGCGCTTCCGGTCCCCGTCGCCGTTCACGCTGGGCGCGGGCAACGTGGCGACGGCCACGGTCGGCGGCTCGATGCTCGTCGTGCATCCGGTGACGCTGTCGGGCGGCGCGCCCGTCGTGAAGACGTACAAGGGGGACAACGGCTCGCCGTGCTCCAACGGCACCTTCGGCGTGTGCACGGCGGCGCGCTTCGACGTCGGCGAGTACGCGGCGGCGGTGCCCGGGCCGTCGGCCCTGGCCGTGCACGTGCTCGACGGCCTCGGCGCGGGCGAGGCCGCGGCCGACGCGGCCCCGGTCGGCGACCCGGCGGTCGTCGGCGCGCGCGTGACGCGCGGCGGCGCGCGCAGCTTCGTCGTCGCGTCGAGCGCAAAGGACGGCGACGCGGGCGGGACGCTCGCGTACGCGGCGGCGGGCGATCTCGCGGCGCGCCACGTGGTGTTCGACGCGCCCGAGGACGCGAACGGCGCGTCGAGCGTGACCGCCAAGGCGGCCGGCGACACGTGCGCGATCCGCATCACGCCAGGGAGCGGCACGGGCGCCTTTGCGGGGCGACCGCTCGTGTTCGGAGTGGGCGCGGCGAAGGACGGGTGCGCGGTCACCGAGGACAAGCCCGCGCCGCCGGCGACGACCGGGCCGAGCGGCGACGGCGGGCTGGGCGGCAACGGGCCCGGCGTGGGCGCTCCGGGCACGGGCTCGGGCGGCGGCTCGGGCGGATGCGGGTGCGACGTGCCGGGGAGCGCCGCGCCCGCAGAAGCTGCGCTCGGGGTGGGGCTGCTGGGGGCCGCGATCGGGCTGACCCGCGTGCGCCGCCGCCGCCAGCCTGGCCGCCGCGGCTGAGCCGCGTCCGCAGCGTCGCGGACGACATCGACGACGCGCCCGCACGCTCGCCCTGAGACAGGAATGTCACATCGCGTTAGAACATTCACGGGCCGGCAGGACATCGCATCGAGGAATCCCCTATTTTTTTCGAAGGCCCCGCGCGAAAGGGGATCCATTTGTGTGTGGCACGCCATGTGCTAAGTCCTCTGCGTCATGGCCGGAGAGACCAACCTCGTCCCACTGCCGGGCGGCCTCACGTCGCTGAAGCTCGGCCTTCGCGTGCCGCTCGCGCGCACGTCCTCGCCGCGCCTCGACGACTTCGCGGGCCTCGATCGCCTCGACCGCGAGGAGCTGGACGAGGACTACACGCCGCCGTCGCGCAAGCGCGTCGCCTGACGCCGCCTGCACGGCGCCTGCACGGCGCCGCTTACCGCTGCCTCGCGGGCGCCGGGTGCTGCGTCAGCCACGGCACCCCCTTCACGAGCTCGGCCGCGTACGCGCGCGTGAACACCTTTGCGTCCGCGGCCGACAGGTGCGACCGCTCCGGCAACGTGAGGCCTTGCATCGCCGGGTGGTCCTCGAAGTGGACGCCGAACGAGCCCGTCTCGCGCAGCAGCGCGTCCCACACCTTGGCGCGCGGCGCCCGCGTCTCCTCGTTGGCGCGGTTCGGCGGCGCGGACGGGGGCCGCAGGAAGACAACCTCACCGCCGCGCGCGCGGAGCTTCGCGCAGTCGCGTCGCGCGGCGGCGATCGTGGTCTGGATCTGCTCCTCCGAGAGCGGCTTCCCCTTGCCGTCCCCCCACACCATGATGGCGTGCGCGCGCAGATACGGGTCCGTCTCGAGCCGCGACCACATCCGCGTTTGGCGATCGTCCCAGGCCTCCGAGAGCTTCCAGACGTCGTCGTACGGCCCTTTGACGCCCCGCCTGTTCGGGAGCTCGAGCTGTTCGACGAACGTGAACGGCGTGTACGCGTCGTCCATGAACGCCAGCCCACGTGAGAGGGCTCGTCGCAGCTCGAAGCTGGCGCGCTGCGACGGCGACTCGGTGCGCGCATACTCGAGGGCGCCGCCCATGAGCCCTTCGCGCCCGCTGAAGTAGAGCGGCTCGACCATGCCCACCACGACGAGGCCGGCGAACCGCTCGTCGTCCGCGAGATCCGTGAGGAAGCGCACCCCCGGCGTGCCCGGGAGCGCGAGCTGGATCGGGCGACGGCCGACGATCTCCTGAAAGATGTCGAGATCGGTGTCGAAGAGGATGCGTGAATCGCCGATGAGCGCGACTTGATCGCGCGGGCCCGCGTCGATCTTGCGCCGCTCGTCGGCCCACGCCGGCGGGCCGTCGTCCAAATCGCCCGCGCGCAGGCCGAGCGCGCGCATCTTCAGCTCCCAGAGCGTCGCCCCGACCAGCGTGAGCACGAGCGCGACGAGCGTCGCCGTCGGCCACGCCTGCTTCGGCACCTCGCGCTCGAACGCGCGCTCGCGTTCGCCATCCAGAAGCGGCGCGGCGACGCCGGCGTCAGAACTGGAAGTAGATGAAGCCATCGGCGTTCCCTTGCGTGAAGATGACCGCGAGCATCATGAGCGCCCACGCGGTGCCGAGCGCCAGCGTGGGCACGCGCGCGACCACGGACTCGAGCGTGCGACGCCGCATGTAGAGGTGAACGGCGACGATGCCGGTCACGAAGACCACGGTCTCGATCATTCGAATCGTGGGGAGCAGCGGCGCCGCCGCCGCGTGAAGGCCAAACATGCCCGCCAGCACGCTCGACGCACCGCCGAACGTCTTCGCGCGGAAGAAGACCCACGCGACGTTGACCAGAGTGAACGTCAGCATCGCGACGAGGAAGCGGAGACCTGTCGCGTCGGGCCACCGTCGCAGCGTCACGCGCCCCTGAATCCACCGCTCCGCCGCGAGGTACAGGCCGTGGAGGAGGCCCCAGACCACGAACGTCCAGCTCGCGCCGTGCCAGAGGCCGCCGAGGAGCATCGTGATCATGAGGTTCACGTACGTGCGCACGTCGCCGCGACGATTGCCGCCGAGCGGGATGTAGAGGTAATCGCGCAGCCACGTCGACAGCGAGATGTGCCAGCGCCGCCAGAAGTCCGAGAACCCCAGCGCGCCGTACGGGAATTGGAAGTTGTTCGGGATCGAGAACCCCATGCACATCGCCGCGCCGGTCGCCGCCGTCGAGTAGCCGGCGAAGTCGCAGAAGATCTGGCCGCTGAACGCCAGCGTGCCGAGCCACGCGTCGGCGGCGCCGAGCGGCGCCTTCGCGCCATAGACCGCGTCGGCCGTGGGCGCGAGGCCGCCGTCGGCGAGGACGACCTTCTCGAAGAGGCCGAGCGCCAAGAGAAACAGCCCCCACGAGAGCTGATCGCGCGTCGCGCGTCGCGGCTTCTCGAACTGCGGAACGAGATCGCTCGTGCGCAGGATCGGGCCGGCCACGAGCTGCGTGAAGAACGCCACGAAGAGCGCGAAGTCGAACAGGTTCGGGATCGGCTTTACGCGCTTCCAGTAGATGTCGAGCGTGTAGGACATCGAGTGGAACGTGTAGAACGAGATGCCGACCGGCAAGAGGATGCTCCACTTGGCGGGCTGGTAGTGGACACCGAGCGTCGCCATCAGGTGCTGCCAGTTCTCGAGCACGAAGCCGCCGTACTTGAAGAACCCCAGAAAGCCGAGGTTCACGACGAGCGACACGACGAGCCACGCCTTGCGCCGCCTCGGCTCCGTCTGCAGGTGAATCTGGCGCGCGACGAGCCAATCGACGACCGTGGACGCCCAGAGGAGCACGATGAAAGGCGGGTTCCACGCGGCGTAGAAGAGGTAGCTCGCGAGGAGGAGCATGACCTTCTTCGCCGTCCACGGTAGCGGCGCGCTGTAGAGGAGGAGCACCGCTGCGAAGAAGACGACGAACGTGAGCGAGTTGAAGACCATTGGGGGGCTCGGCGCGCGTCCTCTGGCCCCGGCCGCCTCACGCTAACGGCATTGGCGCGCGCGACCTAACGAAAGCGCCGGAGCTGCTAGAATGCCCGCCCATGCCGCTCCCGGCTTCACTCGCGCGCGCCTTCCCCGAGGCCGAATTCCCCGGTCTCTTCACGATCGAGCCGTCCGAGCTCGCCGAGTACGGCAAAGACTGGACGAAGGTCTTCACGCCCGCGCCCTGCGCGATCGCCTTCCCGCGGTCGACCGACGACGTCGCGCGCATCCTGCGCGTGTGCAGCGAGGCGAACGTGGCCGTCGTCCCGTCGGGCGGTCGCACCGGCCTCGCGGGCGGCGCGGTCGCGAAGGACGGAGAGCTCGTGCTGTCGCTCGCGAAGATGCGGAGGATGGAGGACGTCGACGTCGTCGGCGCCACGGTGCGCGTGCAAGCGGGCGCCGTCACCGAGGCCGTGCACCAGCACGCCGCGCCGCATGGCCTCACCTGGCCTGTCGACTTCGCGTCGAAGGGCTCGAGCCACGTCGGCGGCAACATCGCCACCAACGCCGGCGGCGTGAACGTGATCCGCTACGGACTGACCCGCCAGTGGGTGCTCGGCCTCGAGGTCGTGACCGCCGCGGGCGACGTTCTCGAGCTCGGCGGCGCGCTCGAGAAGAACAACACCGGCACCGACCTGAGACAGCTCTTCATCGGCAGTGAGGGGACGCTCGGCGTCATCACGGCGGCGACGCTCAAGCTGACGCGCCTGCCCGGCAAGCGCGAGGTCTTCCTCTTCGCCGTCCCTACGCTCGCCGCCGTCCTCTCCATCTTTCACCGCACGCGCCGCGCGCCGTTCGGCGTGATGGCCTTCGAGTTTTTCACCGACGCGTGCCTGCGGCGCGTCGAGCGGCACCGCAAGGTGCGCGCGCCGTTCGCGGAGCGGTCGCCGTATTATGTCCTCGTCGACGGCGAGCACGCGGAGATGGGCGCCATGGACGGCTGGGTCGGCGAGCTGCTCGAGGCGGGCCTCGCGACGGACGGAACGCTCGCGCAGCACGGAACGCAGGCCGCGGAGCTGTGGGCGCTGCGCGAGGGAATCAGCGAGAGCCTCAGCGCCACCGGCCTGCCGCACAAGAACGACATCGCGCTGCCCATCGCGCGCTTGGCGGGCTTCTGCGCGGAGCTGGACGGCCTCTTCGCGGCCCGTTACCCGGGCTGGGAGGTCTGCGTCTTCGGCCACATCGGCGACGGCAACCTGCACGTCAACGTCATGAAGCCCGAGGACCTCGACAAGGCCGACTTCCTCGCCAAGACGCACGACGCCGACCACGCGATGTTCGCGCTCGTGAAGGCCCACGGCGGCAGCATCTCCGCCGAGCACGGCATCGGCCTGCTCAAGAAGGACTTCCTCGGTTACACGCGCAGCCCCGCGGAGCTCGCGATGCTGAAGGCGATCAAGCGCGCGCTCGATCCCAAAGGGATCCTTAACCCGGGCAAGATTTTCGACCCCTGAGCGGCGGTGCTCGGCTCCGCGGGTTCTACTCAGTCGCGTCTACTCAGTAGCGTCTACTCAGTGGCGTCTACTCAGTGGCGTCTACTCAGTAGCGTCTACTCAGTAGAGGATGCGCGTCTTCAGGTTGGTCGGCAGGCTCGCGATGGCCTTCTTCACGTCGCCGGAGACGTCGTGATCGAGGTCCATGATGAGGTAGCCGATGACGGGATCGGTCGAGAGCACTTGGCTGCGGATGTTGGCGTGCTTGTCGCTGACGATCTTGTTGATGTCGCGGAGCACGCCCGGCACGTTCTTGTGCACGTTCAAGATGCGGTGCGTCCCCGAGGTCTGCGGCAGCTCGATCTGGGGAAAATTCACCGCGCCGGTGGTCGCGCCGGAGTTGACGTACTTGACGAGGCTCGTGCCGACCTCGCGGCCGATCGCCTCTTGCGCTTCCATCGTCGAGCCGCCGATGTGCGGCGTGAGCAGCACGTTGGGGAGGCCGCGGAGCGGGCTCGTGAAATCGTCGGTGTTCGACTCGGGCTCCTCGGGGTAGACGTCGATGGCCGCGCCGCCGACGTGACCGCGCTTGAGCGCGTCGACGAGCGCATCGATGACGACGACCGTCCCGCGCGAGGCGTTGAGCAGGCACGCGCCCGGCTTCATCTGCGCGAGCTCGGCGGCGCCGATCATCCCTTTGGTCTGAGGCGTCGCCGGCACGTGAAGGCACACGAAGTCGCTTTGGCCGAGCAGCTCGCCGACCGTCGGCATCGAGCGGTTGTTGCCCATCGGGAGCTTGGTCGCCACGTCGAAGAAGAGGACGCGCATGCCCATCGCCTCGGCGAGCACGCCGACCTGCGAGCCGATGTGGCCATAGCCGATGAGGCCGACCGTCTTGCCGCGCACCTCGGTCGAACCCGTGGCGACCTTGCGCCACTTGCCCTCGTGCACCTCACGCGAGCGATCGCCCAGGTGACGCGCGAGCACGATGATCTCGCCGATCATGAGCTCGGCGACGCTGCGCGTGTTCGAGAACGGCGCGTTGAAGACCGGCACGCCGCGCGCGTTCGCGGCGTCGACATCCACCTGGTTGGTGCCGATGCAGAAGCATCCGAGCGCGAGCAGGCGGTTGCCCTCCGCGAGCGCGGCGGCGGACACCTGCGTCTTGCTACGGATGCCGAGGACGTGCACGTCGTGGAGCTTCTTCTTCAGCTCGTCTTCGCCGAGCGCGCCCTTCACCGCCTCGATCTGGAAGCCCTCCCCACGGAAGATCTCGTGCGCGCTCGGGTGGACTCCTTCGAGGAGGAGGACCTTGATGTCTTCTTTCGGAAAGGAGGTGGGGCTCGGGGACGCGTGGCTCATGGGAGGGTCCTTATACAACCCCTTACGGACAGGTGGCGCGAATGAGCGCGTCGGGCTACCAAGGCCCCGATGCGATCGCCCTTCTCCCGCTCCCTCTGCGCCTCCTCTGCGTGGCTGGCGCTCGCCGCGTGCTCATCGGGCGGGAGCGCCGCGCCCGGCGGCGCGTGCACCGGAGACGCGGCGACCTGCGTGAGCGGCACGCTCGCGACCCGCGGCTTCAACGGAGCGTACGCGTCCGCGAAGGTGCAGCTCTTCGCGGTGTTCCCGTACGGAAAGGCCACGCCCGTCGCCGAGACGACGGTGACCGCCGACGGTCGCTTCGCCTTCTCCGGCGTCGATCCAGGAGGGCGCTACTACGTGCAAGGCATCGCGCGCTTCACCACGGCCGGAGCCGCGAACGCGGTCGCCACAGTCGTCGGACCATTGACGCTGCCGCTCGCGCGAGGGGTCGATTTGAAGGTCCGCCCCGTCTTCCTCGAGGCGCTGCAGCAGCGGCCGGCGGGCGGCGCACTCGCGCTGTCGTGGGTGTCGGCGCACGTCTACGATCCGGGGAGCGGCGCGGAGCTGACCGACGCGAAGGTGAGCTTCCACGACGGCGCGCAGGCGCTGGAGATGCCCTTTGCGACGAACCTGAGCGGGCAGAAGAGCTACTTCCGTCGGATCGCGAAGGGGGACGCGCCGACCGCCCTGACCATCGACGTCGCGCACCGCGCGATCCCCGGCGGCGCGACGTTCGCGCTCGCGCCGGAGACGCCCGACTTCGATCCGGCGGTGGCTCAGCCCGTGGAGCAAGCGAGTGTCGCGGCGGGGCAGCCGCTCGACGTCACGTGGATCGCGAACCCGAAAGCGGCCTACACGATCGTGGAGCTCTTTGCGGCGGGCGCGGGCGGCACCCTCACCGCACAATACGCGTCGGACGCGCCGCGCTCGCCGAGCGTGACGAAGGAGTCGATCCCGGCGAGCGCGCTCGCGAGCCCGGGCGCCTACCTCCTGAACGTGCAGATGGCGCGTCCAAGTTGCCCCGTAACGGCCGACGGCTGCGTCTACAATGCGTCGACGGCGGCGGTGAACTTCGTCGCCAACTAGGCGCGCGACGGCGAACGCGTGCCTCGCTCGCGCGCCGGCTTAAAACGTGCCGCGCACGCCGGCGGAGGTCGGGCCGATCCACGGCGAGACGGAGCCCGTCTTCGCCTGGCCCTCGCCGCTCCGCTCGCCGCTCCGCTCGCCGCTCCAGAGGACGAGGCCCACGACGCCCGCGACCGCGCCGACGCCGCCCACGACGAAGCCCACCGTCGAGATCGTCGCCAACGACTT
>JAYVXL010000152.1:0-7964 GCA_043785185.1 Myxococcales bacterium | reverse complement strand
AGCCCGCACCGATCACGTGCCCCGCACCGACGCCGCCGTCGCCGGCGCCGCCTTCGCCCACGCCGTTTCCGCTGCGCGACGCGCTCAGCTTCGGGGCGCTCGGCGTGGGGGTCGCGACGCTCGGCGCCGGCGCGATCCTCGGCGCGCAAGCGCTCGACGCCAAGGACGCGTACGACGCCGCGCCGACGCGCGCGGGCTTCGACCACGCCCACGCGCTGCAGACGTGGACGACGGTGGCGCTCGTCGCCGGCGGCGCCTTCGCGGCGGGCGGCGTCGTGCTGCTGGTCCTGCCGCCGCTCGGGAAGGCGAAGGCGAAGGCGACGGGCCTGTCGGTCGCGCCGACGCTCGCCGGCGTGCGGCTCGAAGGTGCGTTTTGAAGGCGCGCCACGCGGCGGGGCTCGCGCTGGCAGGCGCCCTCGTCGGCGCGCAAGCGCTCGGCGTCGGTTGCTCGCTCGGCCTGGACGAATCGAAGCTCGGCGCGCCGCCGGCGGGCGACGCTGGCGTGACGCCGCCGGGGGCGGACGGCGCGCCGCGCCCGGACGCCCAGCTCCCACCGGACGCGGACGTCCCGGCCACGGACGGCGGCCCCGACGCCGGCGCCGGCTGCGCCGCCGACCGCGACTGCGTCGCGCCGAACGCGTGCCTCACAGCGCGCTGCGACGTCGCGCGCAACGTCTGCGTCTTCGATCTCTGCAAACAAACCGCCGCATGCGCGCGCGCCGCGTGCAGCGCGCAGAGCCTGACGTGCGGCGCGCCCGTCGCCGTTCCGTTCCACGCCGGGCAGTTCAAGGTGGGCGCAGGCGTCGGCTGCGGCGGCGCGGTCGGCCGGTGCATCGCGGCGGCGGGCGGGTTCCTGTTCGTCGGGACGGCCGGGGGCGTCCTCGCGTTCTCGGTCGCCGACCCGGGCAACGCTGCGCCGTCCCCCATCGCCGTCACCGGTCTGCCGTTCGCTCCGACCGAGGTCGTCGCCAGCGGCGGCCGCGTCTACGTCACCGGCGGCCTCGTCGGGGGACGCGTGCAGGTTGCATGGATCGATCCGCCGAGCAGCCCGCTCGCGACCGCCGCCGCCGCGCGCAGCGTGCTCTTGACGACGCAGCTCACGGCCGTGTCCGAGGTATTTGCGGCGCCAGGCGGCGGCGTCTTCCTCGTCCAGTCCGACGGCGCGCGCGCGTTCCCGGCCGCGAGCTTCACCGCGCCGATCGCCGATCTCGCGACGCTCAGCTCCTTTCCGAGCACCGGGGCCCCGACGCCCGCGGCGCCGGTGGCCGCGAGCGGCGACCGGCTCGTCTTCTACCGCTGGACGCAGCAGGGGGCCTTGGGCGACCTCTTCACCGTGGTCGCCGGCGCGGCGACGGCGGCGGCGAAGGCGGGGCCCGAGACGAACGTAGGGCCCGACATTGGCACGGCGTGGGGCACGCCGGCGACGGTGCGCTTCGCCCAGGGCCCGGGCGGCGGGCTCGCGTGGGGCGTCCCCATCGTCCAGATCGTCGGCCCCGGGGCCGACACGCGCGCCGCGCGGCTCGCGTGGGTCCTCGCCGACGGGGCCGCAGCGACGCCGACGGCGACCAAGAACGTCGACCTCGAGAGCTACGCGGCCGCGCCGGCCCCCTTTGGTCAAGCGGTCGCCGGTCCGCTCGCGTGGGTGGACCCGACGACCCTCCTCGCGACCGCGCAGGCCCACGAGGACCTCGCGCAGACGAGCGTGCAGGTCGCGCTCAACGTCGGCACCAGCCCCGCCGTCGTCGCGGCCCGCCGCGTGCTCCTCCCGGTTCCCACCGACAGGGTCGGCGTCACGGCCGCCGGCGGCTACGGCTACGTCGTGACCGCCGACGCCGCGGACGCCGCGACGGTCCACGTCTTCGCGCCCGCGTGCCCGTGAGCCATGCGCCCGCGGAGGAGCCTCGAGGCCGTCTTCGCGCTCGTCGCCGCGGTCGCGGCGTGCGCAAAGACGAGCCCGAGCCCGGCGCCTGACGCCGCGTCCGCACCCGTGGAGTCGATGACGACGCTCCGCGAGTCGGCGCGCGAGACCTTGGACGCCAACTGCCGCGAGTGCCACACGACGGGGCTCTCGACGGCGCTCCCGCGCGCGCTCCGCGTCTACGACCTCACCGAGCCCGATTGGTCGCGGCGCATGACCGAGGCGCAGCTCCGCGAGGCGTTGCGGCGCCTCGGCGAGCCGTTCGCGCCGACGCGGGGCGAGGGCGACGTGCGCCCCATCCAGGTCACCGCCGAAGCGCGCGAGCGATTCGCACGCTTCGTCGAGGCCGAGACCGCGCGTCGACGTAGCGACGCGGCCCCGTGATCGCGCCGCGGGCCTTGCCCTACGCCCAGCGAATGAGCGACGTCTCGTACGGGTGGCTCATGTCCGCGTTCCACGGCATGACGCGCGCCGCGAACGCGTGCGCGCCGCTCGCGAGCGACGGGATCTCGCCGGCGTATTTGTAGACGCCGTCGATCGGGCCGCCCTGGACCTTCATTCGCACGATCTCGCCGTGCGTGAGCTCGTGCGCGCCGGCGGTGGGGCCGTAGTACAGCTCCACGGCGACGTCGTCAGGCGAGAGCGTGCCCAGGTGCACGAGCGCATCGACGCGCATCGACTCGCCGACCTTGAGCTCCGCGGCGCCCTTCGCGGCGACCTCTCGGATGCCGACCTGACCCCACGCCTGACGCACGCGTGCCTTCCACGCAGTGAGCGCCTTGGCGCCCGCGAGATCGTCCGCGCGCATGCGCGAGGACTCCTTGATCGCCGGGACGTAAAAGCGCTCGGTGTACTCGCGCACCATGCGCGACGTGTTGAACTCCGGCACGAGGTGCGCGATCGCGTTCTTCATGCGCTTGATCCACGCGCGCGGGAGGCGGTCGCGATCGTCGCGGTCGAAGAAGAGCGGGACGACCTCGCGCTCGAGCAGATCGTAGAGCGCCTCGGCCTCGACGGCGTCGCCGGTCGCGTCGGGGTACTCCTCGCCGCGGCCGATGGCCCAGCCGACGTCGGCGCCGTGCGCCGCCCACGCCTCGGCCCACCAGCCGTCGAGCACCGACACGTTGAGCGCGCCGTTGGCGGCCGCCTTCATGCCGCTCGTCCCGCTCGCCTCGAGCGGGCGCCGGGGCGTATTGAGCCAGACGTCGACGCCGCTCACGAGCGCGCGCGCGATGCGCATGTCGTAGTCCTCGACGAAGACGACCTTGCCCTGCAGCCCCACCTCGCGGCTCGCGTGGACGATCGAGCGAATGAGCTCTTTGCCCCCCTTGTCTTGCGGGTGCGCCTTGCCGGCGAAAACGAGCTGAACGGGGCGGTCCGGAATCGACAGGAGCCGCTTGACGCGATCGAGGTCCGTGAACAAAAGCGCCGCGCGCTTGTACGTCGCGAACCTGCGCGCGAAGCCGATCGTGAGCGCGCGCGGATCGAGCACCTCGCCCGAGGCCTCGAGCTCGACGTGCCCGGCCTGTCGCCGCTCGGCCGCGCCGCGCAGCCATTTGCGCGCGAGCGTGACGAGGCGGTGGCGGCGGTGGCCGTGCGTCTGCCAGAGCTCGGCGTCGGGGATCTCGTGGACGCGCGCCCAAAGGGCGCGATCGCTGAGCGAGTCGACCCAGCGCGGGCCGAGGTAGCGCGTGAAGAGCGCGCTCATCTCGTCGCTGATCCACGACGGCGTGTGCACGCCGTTGGTGACCGACTGGATCGGGATTTCGTGGTCGGGCAAATCCGGCCAGAGGCCCTTCCACATCTTGCGCGAGACCTCGCCGTGCAGCGCGCTCACGCCGTTGTAGTGGTCGGCGGTGCGGATCGCGAGGACAGGCATCGAGAACGGCTGCGACGGATCGCCGCCCGGCTGGCGGCCGAGCGAGAGCAGCTCGTCCTCGGACAGGCCGAGCGACGCGCGGTACGGCTCGAGGTACCGGCGCACGAGGTCCGGCAGAAACGCGTCGTTGCCGGCGGGCACCGGCGTGTGCGTCGTGAAGACGTTGCCGGACGAGCACGCCTCACTCGCGATTTGAAAGCTCGCGCCCTTGTCGCGCATGACCCGGGCGATGCGCTCGAGCGCGAGGAACGCCGAGTGCCCCTCGTTCATGTGGCACACCGTCGGCGTGAGGCCGAGCGCCTCGAGCGCGTGGACGCCGCCGATGCCGAGCATGATCTCCTGACGGACGCGGAACTCCTGATCGCCGCCGTAGAGCGGCCCGGTGATCGCACGATCGGCGGGGGCGTTCCGCTCGAGGTTGGCGTCGAGGAGAAACAGCGGAACCCGCCCGACGTTCACGCGCCAGACCTGCGCGTAGACGACGCGATCGGGGTAGTCGACGTTGATGATGAGCGGCCCCGTCTCGCCCTCGACGCGCTGGACGGGCAGGCGATGCCAGTCGTTGATGGGGTAGCGCTCGCCCTGCCAGCCGTCGTCGTTCAGGACCTGGCGGAAGTAGCCCTCGGCGTACGCGAGGCCGACGCCGACGAGCGGCAGGCCCAGATCGCTCGCGGTCTTGAGGTGGTCGCCCGCGAGGACGCCGAGGCCGCCCGAGTAGATCGGCAGGGACTCGTTCAGGCCGTACTCCATCGAAAAATAGCCGATGCGCGCGCCCGCGGCGCCGCCGGTGCCGCCGAACCGCTTCTGGAACCAGCCCTCGCGCGACATGTACTGCTGGAACGACGCCCACGCGAGCTCGAGGTGGCTCAAGAAGGCGTCGTCGGCCGCGAGCTCGTCGAGGCGCTTCTGGTCGACGCGCGAGAGCAGCTCGATGGGGTTGCCGTGCACCTCCTCGAAGAGATCGGCGTGGATGCGGACGAACAGCGCGCGCGCCTCCGGCGACCACGCCCACCACAAGTTGTGCGCGATCTCCCGAACGCGCTCGAGGGCGGCAGGGAGGCGAGGGACGACGGTATAGTGCCGGAGCGTGGGCATGGGCGGCGAGCATACAAACCTGAGGGGCCCGCGTAAACGTAACTCTCTCGTGAGTTACGCTTTTTACGTCGTCCCCGCGCCCAAATCCGCTACAAACGCCGCGCGATGAACGCCGGCCTGCCACGCGCCGATTTTCACGCTCCGCGCTGGCTGCGGAGCGGCCATCTGCAGACGCTCGGCGCCGCGCTGCCGCTCTTCGCGCGCCCGAAGGATCTCGTCGAGGAGTCGCTCTGGTTCGATCTGCCCGCCGGCGGCGCCCTGCATGCGCGCGCGTGGTGGCACGCGGGCAAGACGCGTCCGGTCGTGCTCGTCGTGCACGGGGTCGGGGGCACGAGCGAGTCGCGCAGCGTGGTGCGCGGCGGGCGCGCCCTCTTCGCGGCGGGCTTCCACGTCGTGCGCCTCGATCTGCGCGGCGCCGGCGCCGGCCTCGCGCGCGCGCCGAGCGTCTACCACGCTGGCCTCACCGAGGACCCGCGCGTCGCCATCCTCGCGCTCGCCGCGGACCCGCGCGTGTCGCGCGTCACGATGCTCGGGATCTCGCTCGGCGGCCACGTCACGCTCAAGATGCTCGCGGCGAGCGACGCGCCCCACGCGCTCGCGGCCGCCGTCACCATCAGCGCGCCGGTCGACGTCGGCCGGACGACGGTCGAGATCGATCGGCTGAAGAACCTCCCGTACGGCAGCTACGTCCTGCGCGGCCTCGTGCGCCAGGCGCGCGACTTCGCGGCGGCGCACCCGGGCAAGACGCGCTTCGACCCGCGCGATCTCGGCAAGCTCCGCAAGGTGGTCCACTACCACGCGAAGGTCATCGTCCCGATGCACGGCTTCCGCGACGCGGAGGACTACCACGTGTCGCAGAGCGCGGGGCCGCACCTCGCCAAGATCGCGCGGCCGACGCTCATGATCCACGCGGCCGACGATCCGATGGTGCCGCTCGAGACCGTCGCGCCGTTCGCGCGCGCGGCGTCGCGCGACGTCGAGCTCGTGGTGTCGAAGTGCGGCGGCCACGTCGGCTGGCTCGGCGGGTGGCGCGAGGCGGACTGGGTGAACACGTGGGCGTTCGAGCGCGCGATCCGCTTCTTGGGCAGCCACGTCTGAGCAACCGCGCTCGTCTCGTCCCGTCTCGTCGGGCGGCGTCGGACGCGCCCCGTCAGCGATCGTCTTGGACGATCCGATTCTCCAGGCGGCCCAGGCCGTCGATCTCGAGGACGACCGTGTCGCCGTGGCGGAGCCACTGGTCCTTCGTGATCTTCGAGCCGTTCAGCTCGAGGAAGCAGCCGGTGCCGCACGTGCCCGAGCCGATGACGTCGCCCGGGTAGAGCGTGACGCCGTAGCTCGCGCGCTCGAGGATTTGGGCGAAGGTCCAGCTCATGTCCTTTACGTTGCCCTGCGAGACCTGCGTGCCGTTGACGTGCGCGCGCATCCCGAGGTCGAACGACGCGCCCTTCGGCGACGGCGTCGTCTTCGGGGCGAGCTCGTCCATCGTCACGAGCCACGGTCCGAGGCTGGTCGCGAAGTCTTTCCCCTTGGCGGGGCCGAGGGACATCTTCATCTCCTCCATCTGGAGCGCGCGCGCCGACCAGTCGTTCATGATCGTCATGCCGAAGATCGCCTCGTCGGCGTTCGCCGCCGTGAGATCGCGCGCCTCCTTGCCGATCACGACGGCCGCCTCGAGCTCGAAGTCGAGGCGCTCGGTGTGGAGCTTCTTCACGTGCACGTCGCCCGGGCCGGTCACCGCCTGGTGGTTGGTGAAATAGAAGATGGGGAACATGTCGAACTCGGGGATCATCTCGAGGCCGCGGTTCTTGCGCGCCGTCTCCACGTGCTGCCGGAACGCGTAGCCGTCGCGCATGGACGGCGGGCGCGGGATCGGCGCGTGGAGCACGACGTCGTCCACGGTGACGGTCGCGCCCTCGAGCGCGCCCGCCGCGTGCGCATCCTGCACCTTGCGCGCGGCCTCGAGCCCGCGCGCGCCCTCGCGCACGAGGCCGAGCACGGTCACGCCGTCCACCTTGAGCCCCAGCGTCTCGAACGCGCGCGCGAGATCGACGACGTGGCCATCGGCGAGGAGCCCTGCGCGCTGCGCGTCGGCGGCAGCCAGCGCGGTCTTCGGCGTCGGCGTCGCGGTGGAATAGGTCACGAGCTTCATGCCCGCGCTTGTACCACGGGGCGGGCCGCGCTACTTCGGTGGGCGATGGCCTTTTCGCCGCTCGGAAGCCTGCCGAAGGGGGCGCTGGTCATCCTGAAAGAGGCGCTCCGGCACATCTTGCGTCGGCCGGTCGTCGGCATCTGCGCCGCCGCGCGGACCGGCGACGGCCGCTGGCTGCTCATTCGCCGCGCCGACACCGGCGCGTGGGCGCTGCCGGGCGGCACGCTCGAGTGGGGCGAGACGCTGCGCGACGGCCTGCGTCGGGAGATGGAAGAGGAGGCGGGCGTCGTCGCGTTCGAGATCGAGCGCGTCGTCGGCGTCTACTCGCGCCCCGAGCGCGACCCGCGCTTTCACGCGGTCACGATCGTCGTCGCGTGCACGGCGTCGCCGCCGGTGAAGCCGCCCTCGAACCCGCTCGAGATCCTCGAGGCGCGGCTCTTCGCCGACGGCGAGCTGCCGGCCGGCATGTCCATGGGCATGCGTGACTTCCTCGACCACGCGCGCGCCACGCCGGGCACGACGGTCCTGGAGTAAGCGGCGTGTCCGGCGACCCGTTCCAGCTGATCGGGACGACGATCGCGGGCAAATACCGCGTCCTGCGCGCGCTCGGCGAAGGCGGCTACGCCGTCGTGTACGCGGCGCAGCACGTGCTGCTCGGCGAGCCGGTCGCGGTGAAGTGCGTAAAGGCGATGGGCGGCGAGGCCGACGGCGAGGCGCGGGCCGCGTTCCTCCGCGAGGCGCAGGTGCTGTTCGGGCTCGCGCACCCGGGGATCGTTCGCCTCTACGACGTCGGCGTCGCGTCGTGCGCGGCGGGGGAGATCCCGTACGCCGTGCTCGAGCTCGTCGTCGGCACGACGCTCGACGCGGCGATCGCCGCGCGACGGCGCGCGTGGCAGCCGATGTCCTTGGCCGAGCTGCTCGCG
>JAYVXL010000151.1:0-2401 GCA_043785185.1 Myxococcales bacterium | reverse complement strand
TCGCCACCGGCGCCGCGCGATCGAGCAGGCGCGCCAGGCCGCCGATCCCGATCATCGCCGGCGCGACCAGCGGCAACGTCCAGAGGCGCGTCTTGCCCGCGGCGCTCTTCTCCTGCCGCGCCGAGCCCGCCTCCATCGCCGCGGCGCGCGCGCCCGCGACGTCGAACGCGAGGAACGTGTTGAGCTTGTGCCCGATGAGGCTCCACAGCGAGCCGCGCCCGGTGACCGAGCGCACCTCGAAGCCGACCTTCTCGCAGAGAAAGCGCAGGCCGTGCGGCGTGAAGCGGAAATAGTCGTGCGGCTCCTCGTGGAGGCGAAACGAGAACGGCGCCGTCAGGATGAGGAGGCCCGAGGGGCGGAGCACGCGCGCCATCTCCCGGAGGAGCCCTTGCGGATCGGGCGTGTGCTCGAGCACCTGGAAGCTGACGACGGTGTCGAACGACGCGTCGTCGAACGGCATGCGCCCGCCGTCGTAGTAATGATCCGGCCCTTTTCCGCCGTCGCCGCGGCCGGAGGCGGCGTCGGTGTCGCTGAACGTCTCGCGGTACTCGACGCCGACGTACGCGGTCACGTGCGGGAGGAACAGCTCCTCGTAGGGCTTCGCGCCGCAGCCCACGTCGAGGAGGCGCCCGTTCGCGAGTGGGGCCACGTCGGAGAGCGCGTCTTTGAGGAGGGTCGCCTCGAGATCGACCCACCCCGCCGCGGCGGACTTGAGGCGACCGAGGGGGCTCATCCTTCGAGGTGGCGGTAGTGCGCGCGGCCGTGCACGCGCTCGCCCTGGCCGACGCAGCCGGCGAGGCGGATGAACGTCCACAGCGTGCCGCGCACCTTCGCGAGCTTCGACACGCCGAGGCGCTCGAGGTACTCGATGGGCAGCTCGACGACGTCGTAGTTCGAGCGCGCCGGCAGGACGAGCGTGTCGATCGGCAGCGCGTCGCCCTCGCCGCTGAAGTCGAACGCGCGCGTCATCGACGAGCGGTACGCGCGCATGCCGCTGTGCACGTCCGTCGTCGGCACGCCGTGCATCGCGTGGCACGTCGCCGCGAAGAAGCGGTTGGCGAGGAAGTTCGGCACCGGCATCGACTTCGGATAGTGGTGCGTGCGCGACGCGTTGACCATGTCCGCGCCGTCCTCGAGCAGCGCGCGCAGCCGCGGGATCATGTGCGCGGGGTACGTGCCGTCGCAGTCGAGGTAGATGAGCGCGTCGGACTGGCGCGCCGCCGCGTACATGAGCGCCTCCATCGCCGGGCCGTGCCCGCGCGGCGGCAGCTGTCGGATGACGGTCGCGCCCTTCGCGCGCGCCAGATCGGGCGTGCGATCGCTGGAGCTGTCGACGACGAGGATCTGCGCGTCCGGCGCGTACTTCCGGATCTCGTCCATCATCTTGTCGACGCTCGGCTCCTCGTTCATGGAGAGCATGCCGACGGTGAGGGACAGCTTGCCCTTCTTCGGCTTCACGCGCGCCATGACCGCGAACCCGCGCGTCGTCTCGTCGACGCGCATGACGTCGAGGCCCGCGCCCGCGAGCAGCGCCGCCGCGCGCTCGAGGGCCGCCGCGTCGGGCGCCGGCACGAGCACGTGCCCGCCGTCGGAGAGCCGGTCCTTCAGCGCGGCCAAGAGCGGAGCCGCATCGCCGGTCGTGTTCCCGAGGATGCCGAGGTCGAACGACTGCCCCGCCGCTGCGGCGCGCACGCCGTCCGGCCCCTTGCCCGGGTCGGCCACGACCAGCTCCGCGCCGCGCTCGGTCGCCGCCTGGCCGTACGCGCCGTCGCCGATCTCGAGCACGTTCCGCGGGCGTCCGAGCTTGATGGCTTTGGGGGAGATCATGGAGAGGAGCATGCCGGCGGGGATATACACCGGCGCCGGGGGGTCGTCATTTGTCTTGCGGGCGTCTTTTCCCGGTGGAATATCAGCGGGGTCAAATGGCGCAGCCGAGCGGGACCGATCGCGACCACTCCTACGGGCAGGGGCACGCGCTCACGTTCGCGGACAAATTCGGCAACTGGCTGTCGGCGGTGCAGATGCGCCGCGCGCTCGGCCGCTTCGACGGCAAGGACGTCGCGAACTTCGGCTGCGGTTACAACGCCACGTTCGAGCGCTCGATCCGCGACCAAGTGCGCTCCCTCACGCTCGTCGACCTCGCGCTCGCGCCGGACTTGAAGAAGGATTCGAAGATCATCGCGCTCGAAGGCGTCCTTCCCGAGGTCATCGGTCGGGTGGCGGACAAGAGCCTGGACGTCGTGCTCTGCGTCAACGTGCTCGAGCACCTCTGGGAGCCGCGCCGCGCGCTCGAGGGCTTTCGTCGCGTGCTCCGGCCGGGGGGCCTGTGCTTTCTGAACGTGCCGTCGTGGAGCGGCAAGGTCGTCCTCGAGACGCTGGCGTTCAAGATGAGCCTCGCGCC
>JAYVXL010000150.1:0-2403 GCA_043785185.1 Myxococcales bacterium | reverse complement strand
GCCCGCGGCGACGACGCCGAGCCCGAAGAGGCCGATGCCGAGCGCCGTGTACGTCTTGCCGTTGGCGATGTCGTCCGCCGAGCTGGGCGGGCATCTCTTGCCGTCCGCGCCGCACGCGGCGTCGAGCTTGGAGATCTCGCTGCCGCGCAACACGAACATGACGACGCCGCCCACGACCGCCGCCCCGCCCACGCCGACGAGCGCCCATCCGAGGCCGGCGTTGGAGCTGCTGCCCGCTCGCGCCGGCTCGACCGGCGCGGGGGCAGAGGCGGGCCGCGCGGCCGTCGCGTCGGCCGCCGGGGCCGCGGCCGGCGAGGCGTCGTCGAGCTCCGGGACGCTGAGCTTGGCCGTCGTCGCGGCGCCGGTCACCTCGACCTTCGCCTTCCACGCGCGCTTTCCCGGCGCGCTTGCCACGACGGTGTGCTCGCCCGGGTCCACCGGAACGGCCTCCCCCCACTGCGCCTGCCCGACCAGCTCGCCGTCGCGTTTCACCTCGAGGCCCGCCGGGCGGCCCTCTGCGGCGACGACGATCGCGAGCCGCGACAGCCGCGGCTCGAGCGCGGTCGCGCGGTCGCGCGCAGCCTTCTCGCGATCTTTCTGCCCCGCCATTTTCGTTTGCGTCGCGGCGCTCAGGAACTGCGCCCACGCGCTGGCCGTTCGGCCGACGTGCTCGTAGCAGTCGCCCAGATTGAACTTCGTCCCGGCGGTGGCCGACAGGCGGAGGCTCTCCTCGAGCTTGGGGCAGGCCAGCGCCCACTTGCCGTCCGCCATCGCCTTCTTGGCGTCGTCGAAGAGCTGCTGGGCGGCGGCGTCGTTCGCGCGCGCGGCGGGGGCCGCCAGCGTCGTCGTGGCGAGGGCGCCGAGGAGCGCGAGCCGAGGGAGCAGCGAGCGGGGTCGGCGCATCATTCGCGATCGTCGAAGAGGCCTTGCGGCTTTGCCGTGGGAGCGGGCGCGCCGGAGCTCGCGCTCGACGCAGGCTTCAGGATCGGCTTCGAGGGCTTGGTGCCGCTTCCGGTCGCCGTCGCGCGCGCCTGAGTCGTGGAGGCTGCGCTCGCAGCCGTGGTCGTCGCCGTCGGGGTGGCGGTCGCCATCGGGGTGGTGGCCGCCGTCGCGGTGGTGGTCGCCGTCGGGTTGGCGGTCGCCATCGGGGTCGGGGCGCTCGGAATCGCCGAGGCGCGGCCGTTCGCCGCCCCTCCGCCGTTCGCGTCGCGGTTGAGAAGCGTGGTCGCCTCGACGGGGCCGCTCGTGGCGCCGGCGGCCGGCGCGTGGCGCGGACGTGTGAGGCCGACGCCGACCGCGGCGGCGAGCGCCGCCGTCGCGACCAGCGCGATCGCGACGCGACGCGGCGCGCGGGAGGTCGCGTCGTTCGGCGTCGTGTCGACCCACGCGCTCGCCGTGCGCGTCGCGCTTGCGCCGTCCGACGGCGAGCTCGGCCGATGCCGCGGCGGGTCGGAGCGCAGCGTCGGCGCCGTGCCGACGTCGTACGCGGCAGGGGGAACCATCACGCGACGGACGCGCGTGGCCGCGAGCCCAGCCTCGGGCGTGCCAAAGGGGGCGAGCGCCTCGGCGAGCGCGGCGACATCGGCGAAGCGCTCGTCGCGCGGCTTCGCAAGGCAGCGCGCGACCACCGCCTCGAGGCCCTCCGGCGCGTCCGGGCGTGCCTCGCGGAGACGCGGCGGCGCGTCGCGGATGATCTTGGCGGCGACGTCCGCCGTCGACTCCGCGTAATACGGCGGCGCGCCCGTGAGCAGCGCGTAGAGGATGGTGCCGAGCGCCCAGATGTCGGAGCGTCCGTCGACGTCCTTCGTCGAGCGCAGCTGCTCCGGAGACATGTAGCAAGGCGTCCCCATGATCGTGGCCGTCGTCGTGACGTCGGCGGCGTCTCCCGTGTGCATCTTGGAGATGCCGAAGTCGAGCACCTTGATGCGCGGGAGCCCATCGGGCGCGCGTACGACGAAGAGGTTGGCGGGCTTGAGGTCGCGGTGGACGATGCCGAGCGCGTGTGCCGCCGCGAGCGCTTCGCACGCCTGGAGCACGTACCCGACCGCCTCCGCCACGGGAAGCGGGCCGGCCTGCTCGACGAGCTGCGACAGGTCTTGCCCATGCAGGTACTCCATCACGATGTACGGCGTCCCCGACTCGAGCCGCGCGACGTCGAGGACCCGGACGATGCCGTCGCTCTTCACCTTGATCGCTGCGCGCGCTTCACGGAGAAATCGCGAGACCGCGTCCGGGCTCGGCACCGCGCTCGGAAGGAGGAACTTGATGGCGACCTTCTCGTCGAGCTCCAAGTGCGTCGCCGCGAGCACGACGCCCATCCCTCCCAGCCCAAGCACGCGCTCGAGGCGGTACTTCCCCGCAAGGACCTCGCCCGGGCGGGGCACGCCGGCGGGGTAATTGGGA
>JAYVXL010000149.1:0-7995 GCA_043785185.1 Myxococcales bacterium | reverse complement strand
AGTTCTTCCGCCCCGGCGAGGATCCGATCGCGCAGGCCGATCTCATGGTCGCCAAGATCGGCACGCTCGAGAGCGGCGACCTGCCGCCCGTCATGGACATGGAGGTCGCCGACGGCGTGGCGCCCGCGACCATCCAGGCGAACATGCAGAAGTGGCTCGACCGCGTGCAGCAGAAGACGGGCCGGACACCGATCATCTACACCGCCGCGTTCATGAGCGGCAACGTGGGCAACGGGTTCAACGCGTACCCGCTTTGGGTGGCGAACTACGGCGTCTCGTGCCCGACGATGCCGTCGAACTGGGCGCACTGGAGGTTCTGGCAGAGCGCGTCGACCGGCTCGGTCTCCGGGATCAGCGGCGCGGTCGACGTCGACGAGTTCAACGGCACGCTCGCCGATCTCGTGAAGTTCACCGGCGGCGGGGCGACTCCGCCCCCCCCTCCTCCCGGCGACGCGGGCGCGCACGACGCGGGCGGACACCACGCGGGCGACGCCGGCGCGCCGACTCCGCCGGCCCCTGCGCCCGCGCCGAGCGGCGCGCAAGGTGGCACGATGGGCAGCGGCAACCCCGCGGGGCCCGCGCCCGCCGCGGCGACTAGCGATCCGTGCCACCCCTGACGGCCGCGCCGTCCGCGCCGGCGTCGGCCGCTTTGGGAGGCGTGATCGACTTGCAGCACCGAAATCCGAGGTGATAGTTCGTGTGGAGGGCCTCGTCGAGCTTCTCGACGTGCCAACGCGGGTCGTAGTTGCAGTGATCCGGATAGGTGTCGTGAAGCGCGCCGGCCGGGTGCGGCTTGTCGTGCGGGCGCGCGACGTCGACGTAGAAGAACGCGCTGCCTTTGAGCTGCGTGTAGACGACGTCGCCGGCCCTGCGCGTCATGATCTCGGCGACGTTGCCGTGCTGATCGAAGACGCCGAAGCGCGAGCGGCAGCGCGGAAAGCTCCCCGCCGGCTCGGTGTCCGAGCCGCACGTCCTCCACGCCGTCTCGGCGTCTTTGACCCAGCAGACCCAGTTGCGCCCGTCGGGGCCCATCGGGTGCGGCTTGCTCGTGTTGCAGATGGCGAGGTCGAGCTCCGCGCCGTACGCGTAGACGCTGTCCTTGCCGCCCTCCGGGTCGCCCTTGCACGCGAGATTCCACTCCTGGTCCTCGCACAAGCGCTTGCCGCCGAGCTCGCAGACGCGCTCGGCCTGGGCGGGGCTCGACCACACGAACGGCAGCTCGCACGCCTGGTTCGGGAACTCGAAGACGTCGATGCACGTCTTGGCCTTCGTCATGTCGCCGCCGCGGTAGATCGGCACCATGTTGGGCTCGCCGCAGACGCGGCGCTGCGCTTCGGTCTGGATCACGATGTCGCGCAGCCCTTCGAGGCACGCCTTCTTCGAGATGGCGTGCTCGGCGACGCTCGGATTGCCCTGGCTCATGCGGCCGACGACCGGCCCGACGGCGAACGCCATGAACCGCGTGTCGGCGCCGAAGGGCACGAGCTCGAGCAGGGCCGCGGCCGTCGTCTTGTGGAGATCGCGCGCGTCGTCGGACGCGTCGATCGGCGGGGGCCCTGCGTCGGCGCGCGCGGGCTCGGCGTCCGCGACCGGCGGCGGCGCGGCGGCCTCCGCGCCTTCGGCGTCCGCGGCGTCCGCGGCGTCCGCGCGCGGGTGCAGGCGCCAGCCGCGCTTTGGGCACGCGAGCAGCGTCGTCGCGACCACGGCGACAGCGCTGGCGGCGGCGACGCGTCGCAGGAGGACCACCTCGCGTGACTAGCCTATCCGCGCGGCTTTCGAAACTTTGCTGCGTTCAGCGAATCGGTCGGGGCACCGTCGGGGCTTTTCCGTCCTCGAGCACGCACGACGCCAGGTCGAAGAACATGAACTCGAGCGCGAGCTCCTGCGCCGTCATGCCCGGGGTCAAGCAGCCGTTCGGAAAGGGCATACCGGGGATGTCCCCGTGGTTCTCTTGGGTGACGTGCAGGTCCGCGAAGACGGCGCGGCCGCACTGGTCGGCAGGGTCGGTGGCTGTCACCGGCAGGTTGAACGAGACGTAGCTCGGCGCCTGCGTCGGGCGGTCGAAGATCCACCCGGTCGCGAGCTTGTTCTTCGTGCGCCCGACGTCGAGCGGCGCGCACGACAGCGGGATCTCGCCGTACTTCTTCGAGCCTCCGGTGACGACGAGCCACTCGGCGAGCGCCTTGCCTTTCGGGAACGAGTCGTCGACGAGGTTGGGCCCTGCGTTGCACTGGCCGCCGGGCGTCCAGTCGATCGCCTCGGTCACCTCGCTCGGCTCGTCGGTGAACCAGTTGTAGTGGTAGTGCGAGCCGAAGAAGCGCCCGCCCTTGTCGAGGAAGCGCTGCATCGACGCGTACGCGCCGGGACCGCGCGCGTACGGCTTGCACTCGCACGCGTTGATGACGACGTCGTACTGCGAGAGCTTCGCCTCGTCGGTCCAGAAGTCGTAGGCCGACGACGAGCCAGGCACGCCGCCGCCCCCCGCGCCGCGGTACACGTGCACGCGACCCGTGCCGTCGCCGGCCGTGAACTCGGCGTCGTCGATGCCGATCTTGCGGAGCAGGCACTCCATGGGATCGCAGCCCGTCGACAGCGCGATGCGCGGCAGCTCGCCCTCGCGCTGGTTGCGCGGCAGCCGGAAGGTGTCGCCGCCGCCGTACTGGTTGTCCTGGCACGGACGCACGCGCGGCAGGACCACCTGCCGGCGCCACTTGCCGATCTGCACGACGACGGGCACGTCCTCGCCGACGGGCACGTTCTCGAGGACGAAGTGGCCGCGCGTGTCGGTGAGGGCCGTCGCGATCGGCTGCCCCGACAGCACCGCGCCGCAGCGCGCGCACGAGGCGCCTTGCACCTGCGCCTCGAGCGGCGCGTTGGGGACGTACACGATGACGTTGTAGAGCGGGTTCTTTCCCGACGGGTCGAAGACGGTGCCGCTCACCGTCGTCTTCGCGCGGCCGTCGCACGCGTGCTGACGGCACTGCAGGTTCGTGCAGCCCGTGGCGGCGGCGGGCCCGGAGAACGTCGGCGCGCCCTGGAACGTCCCGGCGTCCGCGCCGTCGAATCCCGGCGCGCCGCCGCGCGCGCACCCGAGGCTCGCGATCGCCGCGGCCGCCACGACCACCGGAGCCCAGCCTCGTCGCTTCATCGCGCTCCCACCTCTCGCTCGAGGTTTGCGTCGCAGCCAAGGGAAGCGGAAAAGAACGCGCGGAGATTTGACGGTAAGCACTTAGTACAGCGCGCGCCAGGGGCCGAGTGAACCTCGCGTCGCTTTTCGTGGTGGCGAGTGGGAGCGCGCAGCGCGTCCGTCTGCGCTCCAGCTGCCGCGCCTGCAGAGCTGGCGTGCCCATGGGACCCCAAGACGCGCGCGGGCGGGCTGTCCAAGGCGGGTGCGACGATTCGTGCGGGTAGCGGCGTCGGCGTGCGCGCTCGCGTGCGCCGTCGCCCTCCCCACGGCCTGCGCGCCGAAGCCGCCGCCGCGCGTCGCGCCGGAGAGCCTGGACGATTGGCTCCTCGGATACGCCGGCGCGTTCCGCCGCGCCGAGCCGGTGATGCTCGGAATGCTCGCGCGCGCCGACGCGCGGCTCGCGGGGCGACTCGCGCCGCGCAGCGCTCGCGGCCACTTCACGGATCCTTTTCTCTTCGACATGCGCCGCCGCGAAGTGCTCGGCGTCCAAGGCGAGGCGCAGCGCTGCGCGCTCCCGCGCGATCTCTTGCGCGACGTCGAGGTGCTCGCCGACCACCGCGTCGAGCAAGAGCTGCTCTTTCGCCTCATCGACGAAGAGGAGGCGCGCCTCGACGAGGAGCGGCGCCTCCCGTCGTCCGCGGCCGACCTCGTGCGCGCGCTCGCGGTGTCGTGGCCGCCTCTGCTGACGCCCAGCGAGCAGCGGGCCACCGAGTCGCTCGTCGCCTGGCGCCTCGATCAGGTGCGCGGCGCGCTCGCTCCGAACGCGCTCTCGGCGCTCGAGCGCGACGACCTCGCCGACGCGCTCGACGACCTCGCGCGCGCGGTCGAGCGCGCGCCCGCGCCGCACGCGACGACCGCGCTCGCGCAGCTGGGGAGCGACGTCGCGCACCTCGCGGTCGCGCCGCTCGCGCTGGGCGAGTGGGAGGACGTCGCGCGCCTCCTGCGCGTGCACCTCGGCGTCGTGAGCGGCGAGGACCGGCTGCGCGCCGCGTTCGCCGCCGCGCGCGGCAAGCTAAGCGCGCAGCTGGACGTCGGCTTGGCCGTGATCGGGCCCGCGGCGAGCGAGGAGGTGCGGGCCATCGCGGGGGCGAAGCTGGCGCGCGCGCCGGAGTGCCCGGCCGTTCCGCAGACGAGCAGCGTGCGCGCGCTCGCGCCGCCGCGCGAGCGGACGTGGGCGTGCGCGGCGGTGCAGAGCGCGCGCGAGGGCGAGTCGGCGCTGAGCGAGCTCGTGAGCCTCGTCGTCTTGCACGATATCGTCGCGATCGGCGCGTGGGCCGTCGATCTGCACTCCGCGCCGCGCGATCCGGCGAGCGCGCGCGCGCGGAGCCCCCTCGCCTCGCGCGCGACGCCGGCCTCGGTGGCGCTCGCCGTCCGCGAGGCCGCGACCCACCCCGCCGGCCCCATCGGCGGCGCGGTGGCGGTCGTGATGCTCCTCGGCGAAGGCCCGGCGAAGCTTCGCGCGCGCGCAGGCGCGTGGGCCGAGTTCGGCGACGCGCCGCTCGACGTCGTCGGCCGCGAGCTGTTCGGCCAGGCGCGCGCGAGCGAGGGCGCGCGAGGTGTGTCGGGGGATTGACCTCCGTCGCGCGCCGACGTCGGTCCGTTGGACACCTCTTCAGCGCGCGTCGGCGCAGCAGCGAAACCCGGTCGAGTAGTCGTGGTACGAGGCGGCGTGCGCCTCGGTGGTGTAGGTGCAGCCCTCGCCGTGCAGCTTCGTGTCCTGGTAGTAGCCGCCGTAGAACGTGCCGCCGGGGTCCGCGACCCACTCGTGCAGGTTGCCGACCATGTCGTAGACGCCGTAGCCGTTCGTGCAGCCCTCGTGCGCGCCGGTCTTCGCGAGCGTGCCCTCCAGTTGGTTGAGCGACGGCGTGTTCATGAGGTCCCATCCCTGGCGACCGGCCGCGAAGGCCCGCGGGCCGAACGTCGCGAGGATGGGGCTAAGGCCGTGATCGTTGCAGCGCTTCGGCTCGGCGCGCTGCGCGTAGCCGTAGAGCCGCGTGTCCGGGCCGAGGCACGCGCGGCGCCACTCCGTGGGCCTGCACAGGCGCTTGCCCGCGCGCCCGCACGCCTGCCCGGCCTCGACCGCGCTGATGTACCCCTGCGGGAACACGTCCGGGCGGCTCACCGCGCGGACGACGGCGGTGCCGACGGGGTAGTACGGCGAGTGCGGGCGCTCCTCGCCGCCCGGGAGGACCTCGACGAGGCTCGCCTCCCAGCGGTCGACGCAGAACCGGCCGGTGCGCTGGTCGATGGCGGCCATCTCGGGCGGGCAGCCGGTCTCGAGCGTCTTGTTCGCGTGCACCGCGCGCGCGAGGCGACCGCCGGCGCGCGCGTCTTTGCCGTCGCGCGGCGCGCTGCCCGTCGCGCCGAGGTTCGCGCTCTGGCGCGGCGCGTCCTCGTCCGGTTGCGGCGTCGCGGCGCCGCAGCCCGCGATCGCGCCCGCCGCGATCGGCGCGAGCGCCCGCACGAGAATCATCCATGGAGAGCGGAGCGGGCCCAAGACCAAGGGCTCGAGTAGCAGCCGGCGTGCCGTCGGCGCGGCGCGCCGACGCAGCGGGAAACCCCCGGCGATCGCGGGGCGCGCGCGCTAGGCGGCTTCGGAGATGGACAGAATTCTGCTCACCGTGCGCGCGTAGTCGATGGCCAGGGAGCGCCGCGGGAGGGGCGGCGGCACGTGGCGGAGAAAGCCGCGCAAGATGAGGCGCGCGATCGGATCGAGCGACGTGAACTCGAGCCCGAGCGCGAGGCCACCAGGGTCCCCCGGTCGCCGTCCCTGGAGCATGCGCGTCACCGTCGCGTCGCTGTCGAACCAGAGGTCGAGGTCGGTCGCCTTGAAGCTGACGAGCACCCCCTCTCCGACCGGCACGCTGCGATCGACCGAGACGAGCATCCCGCTCGGCGAGATGTCCAGCACCGTCCCGCCGACCTGCCGAAAGTCGTGGTCACGGACGACCTGGCACTTCATGCCGTAGGCGCGACGGATCTCCTGCCGGCGCGTGCGATAGACGAACGTTGCCATGGTCGGCTCTCCTTCGGTCAGTGCAAGAGGAACTGGCGAACGCTCGCCGCGTAGTCGATGCGAAGCTCGCGTTTGGGGAACGGCGGCGGAAGGCCCCGCAGGTCCGCGCGCAGGAGGCACGCTTGCTCCTCGTCGAAGACGTCGAAGCGCACGCCGAGGAAGCGGCCCGTGTCGTACGGGCGCCGGCCGTGGATGACGCGCGCGACCGTCCCCTGCGCGTCGAACCACGCGCGGCGGCGCGGCGAACGGAACGAGATGATCACCGGCTCGCCGGTGAGCACGCGGTCGTCCGTCTCGACGAGCATCCCTTGCGCCGACAGATCGATCGCGCTGCGGCCGATCAGCTTGAAGTCGTGCTCGCGCACGACCTGGCACTCGACGCGGATGGAGCGCCGCAGGGTCTGCCTCTGGTAATGGCGCAGCAACGTGGGTCGCATAGGAACCTCCGCTGCAAAGCGTATGTAGGCGTATGTAGGTTGGCCAAGTAAGGCGCGTTCACCGCCCGAGGAAGAGCGAGAGCGCGGCGGCGACGGAGGCCCCGACGAGGACGGCGAGGACGACCCGCTTGTCGGCCGCGGGGCTCGGCGGAAGCTCGGGCTCCCGGGGGCCGGCGAGCGCGTCCGGCTCGGCGGCGATCGCGACCGCCGCGGTGGCCGTTGCCGTCGCGGCCTTTCCGTCGGACGTCGCCGACGCGCCCGCCTGCGCCGACGGCCACGGGCTCCGCGCGGCGGGCTTCTTTGCGGGCGCCGGCGGCGGCGCCTTCGCGCGCGCGCGGACGGCTTTGTCGAGCTGAAGTCGGAGCGTCCACGCCGCGCGCGCGCGCCCGGGATGCGGATCGGTGCGGTAGATGTCTTGCTCGTCGAGGTCGATCTTGTTCGCGTCGCCCTTCTCGAGGCCGATCCAGAGGAAGCGCCCGTCGGCCGTGAGCGCGACGCCGACGGGGGCGCGCTCGGGGTACGTCGCGGTGAGGAGCGTCTCGCCGGACGGATACACGAGGACCGCGACCTTCTTCGCGTCGGTCTGGACGGCGACGAGGCTCCCGTCCTTCGAGCACGCGAGCGCGGACGCGTCGCCGCCGACGGCGCGGAAGAGCGGCGTCGCCTCGCCGTCGTCCTTGACGCGGTAGACCGTGTCCTTTGCGGTCGCGAGCCAGAAGCCCGCGGGGTGCCGGACGACGCCGCGGATCGGCGCGTCGAGGCTCGCGACGGCGAGGGTCGTCTCGCTCTCCACGACATGCAGCTTCCCCGCGCCCGTGCCGACGGCGAGGAGCTTCGCCGAGAACGCGAGCGCCTGCGCGCCTTCGATCGCGAGCGTCGCGCGCGCACCGGCGGCGCCGGCGGCGACGCGGACCGCGTCTTCGAGCGCGACGGCGAGCGTGTCGCCGCGCGCGGCGAGGGCGCGCGGCTCGCCGACGAAGGTCTCGCGCGCGAGCTCGGCGCCGCTGTCCGCGGCGAGGCGCAGGAGCGTGCCGCGCGCGTCGAGGGCGAGCACGTCGTCCCCCGCAAAGGCCACGGCGGCGATCGGCGCCGCGAGCGACTTCTTCCAGAGCGGGGACTCGTCGGCGGCGGCGTAGACGAGGAGCTCCTTTCCGTCGACGCAGACGACGGCGCCCGGGCTGAACGCGAAGGGTCCGCTGTGCATGGGCGCGGAGCTTAGAGCGAGCGTTGCTCGACCGGAACGGGCAAATGCGCCTTCGTGCACCCCAAGGTTCGCTCCAAGAATCGAGGTACGCAGGCCGCAGGGTGGTTGCGGTGCGATCCAGCGGCGGTGCGATCCGGCAGGAATTTGCCGC